>JALOTR010000363.1 GCA_025457805.1 Akkermansiaceae bacterium
ATCGCGCATCCAACATGCCGTTGGAAGCAGGGATTCACCAAGCAGCCGGTCAAAGGCCTCACAGTGTCTCCCTTTCAGGATGGCATCAGACGAAAGAAGGCATATCTGCCGGAACCGGACGATATCATGGCCAACGAGTCCAAGTTTCTTCGATGCATACTCATCGAATATGGCTTGTTCCCCGCGAGATGGATCCATGCAATATCGCGCCAGGACAAAGGCGTTGAGATCCGGCCAGAGTTCCTTGGTGATATAGGGGCCATACCATCCGCCCCCGCGCGACCAGGAATAAATGCCGATGATCTGCGGGTTAGCGATGATATCCTTCAATCCCATCCTCAACCGATTCTCGTCGAACCCATCGATCACTCCGTGCATCACATAATTCGGATAGGCACCTTTGCCTTCATACTCACGCTGACACTGCACCTCGACAATCTGTGGGTGCTTCCCGCGAGTCAGGCATTCATTGAACTTCACATGACGCCAGAAATCGAGGGCCGTGTGTTTGATCGAGAATGCCAGCTTGGGATGGGGTTCGATCCGATCCGTCACCTCCAGATAGTGGTCAAGGCAGGCATGAAGCTTGTCGGGAAAGATGTCCCATGTCCTGAAGAAGACCTGCTTCCCGTGTTTCTCACATAGTTCCTGTCGCAGGAATCCGATCAGTGAAACATAGGCATCCACCTGCCCTGCAGTCCAACGATCTTCATCCACCGGAGCACCGGTCAGCGTTTCCCGATAGAGATAGTCGGGAGTCCAAGCAGGACCCACACGTGGGATGGGGCCATTCCCGACATGAAAGGGTGTGTCCATGAGATAGGTTTCGCCCACCCGGATGATATATCCATCCACATCGGGAAATCTGGCGCACAATTCATCGAACAATACCCGATGCAGATCGAGCGTTCGCGGGCGATCCAAGAGCACTCTTCCGTTGACCGGATCACAGATTTCCTCGCGGAAGTGCTCGACCAGCCTCTTGGGCAGGACAAACAAATCGATATGATAGAACACCATGAGTCCGGCGGCCTTCGCAGCGGCGATTTCCTCCTCGATGCCGGGCGTGAATTCGTCAAGCCAGGCACGCTCCGGTGATCCGGCCGGAAAGCTGTCCACACCGGTTGCCGCATAGGTGGCGATGCAATTGATATGTTTGAAAACCTGCCCGTTGTAGCCATAGTCCGTGAGGTGGGAAGGATCGCGGAATGCGCTTTCAAATGGCGGTTCACCCGGATTGTGGTGAACCATGTCGAGAAGATAGGTCATGGTTTGATTGAAGGAATGGATTTGGAGAACCGGACTACTTCCGATGCACTCGGCATCAGTTCGATGACACGGCATCCATAAAGATGGTTTTCCATCAAAGGCTGATTGGCTTCCTCTCTTTCTTCGGACAAGAGCCTGACGGCTGCCGGCAGTCGATTGGGATTCGAAAGTCTCACTTCGAGGTAATCTTTCAAAACCCCGATGACTTCTGCCTCGATGTGATCGAATGCCACCACGATGCCCAAATCGGGCCGCACATAAACTCCGGGGATTTCAATCGTCGTCAGCATGAGCGAGGTCTCCGCCCATGTGGACATGCCGAGCGTTTCACCGATCCGTTCGGGGCCTTCCCAATCGGTCATGTTGACCCGCTCGCACATGTGCCCGGGTTTTGCATTACCCAGAGGCAGGAGCGGGTGGGGCAGATACTGGGGCAAGCCGTGCGCGATGTCCTGGAGCAGATCGAGATGAAAGCGATCCCCGGTGGCACGGAAGAGTTTCAGCAAACCCAGTCCGGAAAGGGTGCAAAGCCCCGGAGCGGAGTGTTTGTTTTGGGTATTTGCATAAACCGAGCCCGTGCTGCGGATCCCGCTGCGACCGAACAAGGATTCGGGCGGGAATTCGAAATCATAAGAAACCACCCAGGTCGAAAACTGCCTCGAGGCTTGAGCCGCCCGGTCCAGCCATGTGGAATCTCCAGTCACATCATAAAGCGCCATGTAGGATTCGATCAGGGCGAACCAGGATTCGGAATCCGGATTCTGGAGAGCATCTCCCGGACTGCCACAACTCAAGCCCTTGACGGTGAAATTCTGATAGAAATGTTCGGCCGATTCCAAGGTCACATCAAGATAGGCCTTGTCACCGAAGTATCCCGCCGCAAGCACCAGCGCCGCGGGGGCGATGGCCGCGCTGGTGGAACCTCCGACACGGACTTCTCCGCTAATCGAATCCACAAATTGCCCGAATTGACCGTTGTTTCTCCAGAGTCGGACCAACGAGTCACAGACGCCGCGCGTTCCATCCTGCCATGCGGGTTTCACTTCGATACCCATCTTCTCCATCAGCGAAAACTGCTTGAGGATGAAATAGACCGCATCCGCGCTCTTGCGGATGAGATGCCAATTTCCGGTGTGGGGCTTGCGGATGTCGCCGCCGATCCATTGCGTCCCGTTTGCTCCACAGTCCCAGAAGAAACCGGACGGGCTGATGCCATTCGGGAACAACCAATCAAAGTTCCGCAGCACATTTTCGCGCGTCTGCTGATTTCCCGCAAACAGCAACGGGTAGGTGCTGATCATTCCACCGGTCCAGCCGATCTGCCAATCCTGCAGGAAGTTTTGTCGGAGTCCTACCGAATAGTATCCATGCTCTGGAACAAAGTTGTCCTGATTGAACTTTGCCTCCTGAAGGGAAAAACACGCGGAGAATGGAATCCGATTCACCCGTGCAGTTGGAGCGGGCTTGCGGATTTCCGCATACTTGTCGAACAGCGATTGCAGCTGCGGCGCGGAGAATCCATGAAACCGGAAGTCGATTTTCACCACATCCCCTTCCTTGAAGTTTCCCGGGATGTCTTCCGAGGGATTCTGCATATCGCAGATCCGATAACTGTATAACTCACGCACCAAGGGCGAAGTGATGGAAATCGTTGCCTTGTCGCGCTTCCGATTCTCTTCGATACCAATCCCATAATCCCCGAGCGAGTTTCCCTGATCCGTTACCAACCAGATTCCGCAACCGCGTCCGCTGTTGTGGAAACCCAGGGATGGCAGGGCCATGCTGCCACTGCGTTCCTGAATCCGAGAGGGACCATCCTTGTCATTGAGTTTCGGAATATCCGTCACGATGATCGGCTTGTCCGGACCGATGTCATCCTTGAACCACAGCTTCGGCGAATAGGGAATACGGCGGGATGGGAATCGATTTCCATCATAGACCGCCGCAGGCATCAATACATAGTGATCCTTCGACCAACCCGTAAAATCCAGATCCACCGCCACACTGGCATCCATCAGGATTCCCGCCACGCAGTGAAAGGTGACGCTGCATTCCAATTCATCCGAGGAAATCCGAACGGTTTCAAGTGAGACCACCCACTTCGAATCGGCAAGTTGCAGTTCCACAGCCCCGTCCATCAACGATGCCTTCGTCTGGTTCACCAACCGATTGAACCGGTCCGGATCGTATTGATTCAAGCGCACGCCCAAACTGCCGGAGTAGCGGGCGATGATTTCGGCATGGGCCATGGAGCTCGGCGGGCACATGACAATTGGCATCAGGGATCCGTGGCCACAGACTTCTTCGGCGTGAACACAGTCAAGCCTTCAAGATTCTTCGTTTGTGGTGAAAACAGACTGCACACATATCCTACCCCCATGCAGGAAAGAATGGCGATCGGCATGTAAGACGCCCAGTGGAGAGGAGTGTAAAGTTTCACCAACAAGGTGATCACAATGCTGGCGATGGCTCCACAGACCGCGCCGAAGCCGTTCACACGCTTGGTGAACATGCCCAGCGAATACACGCCCACCACTCCGCCGCCCATCAGGGATACAATCTGACTCCAGACCACCATCAGAGATTTCGGATTTGTTCCCGCAAGGAGAAGTGCCATGCTGGTGCCGACGATGCCAACGACATAAGAAGTGATCTTGAGGGTGCGCAGCCGTTGTTGATCGGTGGCTTTGGGACGGATTTTCGGATAGAAATCCTCGGTATAAATTGTGGCCACGCTGTTCATCGCACTGGCCACGGTGGCCATTGCGGATGCAAAGATGGCGGCGATGACCATTCCTGCGAAACCGGGCGGCATGGCTTGGGTCACGAAGAGCGGCACGATCTGGTCATTCTGCGCGGTTGGCGAAAATTGTTCCGGATGGGCGCGGAAATAGCTGAAAATGGCGATGCCAAGGACATTCGAAAGAATCCCGATGAAAATCGCGCAGCAGACTTCCATCGCCGTCACCCGCCGCACTTCATGTAGGGGAGCGGAGAAGACCCGCTGGATGATGGGTTGATCGCCCGCTTTCACCACGGTGAATTGCAACATATAACTGATCAGCAGGATCCAGACTGCTGGCACGGTCACATCCCAGGTGATGATGGCCATTTCGAATTTTCCGTAGTCGG
>JALOTR010000364.1 GCA_025457805.1 Akkermansiaceae bacterium
GCGCGCATCATCGCCGACTCGATGCATGCCAAAAGTGCCACCGACATGGCCGTGCCCGCGAACCACAGGCTGGCCTTCGATTCGCGGTTCCAGCACCACAAGAGCAAGTGGAGCAGTGCGAGAGTCACGCAGGACGCCGCAGCGGCGGACCAGATGACGGTGATGGGATTCATGGCCAAATTGCTGGGATATGCTCTCCACTTCCGTAAACACGGATTCAGGTCAACTGCGTTTCAAGTGCAGCGTGGATCGGGTCGGAATGGAACTCAAAACCGCGAGGATTTCCTCTTCGGGCCGCCGCAGCCGGATCGCCCGCACAAGGAGGCCAATCATTCCGTGGGTGCCAATTCCCTGGTTCCCAGCTGCCAGGCGGACAGCCCTCTCACCGATATGCACGCTGAAGACTCGGGCAGTGACAGCAAAATGAAATCCGCTCCTGTGTTGATGGACGCACCTTGATGGGTAGTATCCGCTTCGCCGTTCCGCACCATGAAAAACCCAATCCTCATTTCCAGCGCCCTCGTCATCGCCAGCAATTTTCTGGCCATCGCCGACGAAAGCAAGACACCCAAGCTCCCCCCGCTCCCCGCCGGACAGCAATGGCGCATGGTGTGGAACGATGAGTTTGACGGCAAGGAGCTCGATCCGGCAAAGTGGAATGTCCAGGGCGACCATGTGCGAAAAGGCGGCATGTGGTTGAAAAAATGCTCGCTGCTCGATGGCCAGGGGAACCTGAAATTGCTCGCGACGAAGGAAGCCGATGGCAGTTACGGCACCGGTGCGGTGAACACCAAGGGCAAGTTCGAGCACAAACACGGCTTGTGGATTGCGCGCATGCAGATGCCGAAACAACCGGGTTTTTGGTCCGCGTTCTGGCTGATGGGAAATTCGGTGGGGAAAGTTGGTGATGAGGGCATGGACGGCACGGAGATCGATGTCATCGAGTATCCCAAACGCGACGGCGAACTGAACATGGCGGTGCACTGGGACGGTTATGGCAAGGAGCACCAGGTGCGTGGCACGCGGCATTTCGACAAGTCATTCACCGAGGGTTACCACACCTATGCCGTGCACTGGAATGAAAAGGAATACGTTTTCTACTACGACGGCAAAGAAGTTTGGCGCACCAACGAAGGCATGATCTCGCGGGTGCCGCAGTATATCATTTTATCTAACGAAGTCGGAAGCTGGGCTGGCGATATCAAGGAAGCGAAACTACCGGATCAATGCCTCATCGACTACGTTCGCGTCTATGACTTGGAGGGTGCTGCGCCGCCAGTCGCCGAGAAACCCAAGCCCTCCACCAACGACCCGCTCATCGCCGAAGAGCTGCGTGTCCGTGATGGCTTGCCCAATCTTTTTGCAAAGCTCAAAGCAGGAGGTCCCGTACGCATCGCCTACCTCGGTGGCAGCATCACTGCCGCGGAAGGTTGGCGCGTGAAGACCACCGCCTGGTTCAAGGCGCAGTATTCAAAGGCAGAAATCATCGAAATCAACGCTGCCATCTCGGGTACGGGTTCCGACTACGGTGCATGCCGAGTCGCCAGCGATGTGTTGGAAGGTAAACCCGACCTCGTTTTCATGGAGCATCGCGTGAATGGCGGTGGCGGCTTTGAGGCGAAGTCGGTGGAAGGCATCGTGCGCCAGATCCGGAAAGCCAATCCGCACACCGACATCTGCATGATCTACACGATCAATGAGGGCATGCTCAAGAACCTGCAAGCTGGCAAGCCCCCGCGTTTTGGCAGCATCATGGAGACCATCGCCAACACCTATGGCATCCCCTCCATCGATCTCGGCGTGGAAATCGCCAAGCGCGAAAAAGCGAAAACCTTGATCTTCAAAGCCAAGGGTTGGCAAAATGGCAACTTGGTCTTTTCCGAAGACGGCACCCATCCGATCGAAGCCGGCCACGCCATCTATCGCGATACCGTCGTGCGTTCGATGTTCCAAATGATGCCAAACGATCAAGCCAAGGCCCACACCCTGCCGCAACCACTGGAGCCCGGGTGCTGGGAAAACGCCACCACCGCCCCCATCCAAAAAGCCACCCTCAGCGGCGGCTGGAAACCGGTCGATCCCACGAAGGATCCCATCTATCGTGGCACTTCCGGTCGCACCCATCAGATGCTGCGCGGCGGCGTGAAGTGCGATCAAGCAGGCGAAACCATCACCGTGAAATGGAGCGGCACGACCCTCGGCCTCAGCGACATCCCCCAAGGCGATGGCATGGAGCTGGAAGTCACC
Organism: Akkermansiaceae bacterium; assembly: GCA_025457805.1. GTDB lineage: Bacteria > Verrucomicrobiota > Verrucomicrobiia > Verrucomicrobiales > Akkermansiaceae > Luteolibacter. Next base: position 2,248 of record JALOTR010000364.1, read on the forward strand.
ATCGACCAACAGCCCCCCATCACCCTCAAACGACTGCAAACCGACAAAAAACAACCTTACTCCCGCTTCTTCTATCTCCCTGAACAAGCCCCCGGCGAACACACCGCCGTCATCAAAATCAAAAGCCTGCCCAAGGGCTCCTCATACTACGCCGGACAGTTCCTCGTCGTCGGCAAGGTCATGCCTTAGTCATCCAGTCTGACATCGCCATTGGGCGACGGCGGATCACTGGCAGGATGCCCGGCCTAGCGCAGCGACGACGGTACGGAGATCTGCTCCTCTGCCTTCCGGATCTGGAATGGGAACAGGATTGATGTGCGGCTCAAAATGGATACTGAAATTCGGCACACACCAATCGCCACTCCCATGAGCCCAATCCCTGCAATGCATCCCACCATTGTTCCGTCGGCGATGTGCCACTGCGCATGTTGATCACGACAGCGCCCTCGGGGTTCGAGGCCTTCTTCACCCGTTGCGCCGCTGAGTTTGCGAATCCAGCCGGCCCGGACATGCAGCGCATCATGGAAATTAGCGCCGAGCATGGAATCCACTTTGCGCCCTGACGGCAAACTCATCATTGATCGGCTGGTTCCGACATAGCCCCGGAGTTGAGAAGGTGCTCGAAGGTATGGGTAAGCACCAGATCTTACGGATTCGAGGCCGCGACCCCCTAGCGTTCCTGGTGGGACCCCGGAGATTCTTTGGGTGAAGGAAAATGTCCTCGCCATTTCAGGTCAATCCGGCGATGATTTCCGTGTTCGTCAGCGCTATGAAACAGACATCCCAATCTTTTCAACCACAGGTCCCGATGGCGGAAGAATGGGACAATCCAGCGATGACGGAATTCAAACGCCAGGAAGCAGAGGAACGGGTGGCTTTCGGGTGTTCACTGGAAGCGCGTCAATGGCTGGAGCACCTCCGTAGCTCGCCGCCGCCCGATGTGATCATCAAGGTGGCCCCCAAGGCTCCCAAGCGCTTTCCCTTCAAACCAGTGCGACTGCCTTGGTGATATGGAGCCCAGCGCCGAGCGTCCGTTTTGTTTGGAAGACTACCTTCCTTTCCTGAAGGCACTCGCGGACAGCGAGGATGAAATCCGTAACACAACCGATGTTGAATACGACGCGAGGGAAGATGTCACACGCCTCCTCCGGCAAATCGATGAAAGTGAGGCCGGGCGGCATCCATTCAAAGTCCTGCTTTCTGAGGATGAAATCGCGAGCCTCTGCCACGCTTTGCGCCAGCATTTGGCGTGAAAATGGGCTTTGCCACGGATGAAAAGGGATCATTCAGAACTTTCGCGGGCACAGAATGGATGAGCTTCTCAAGCAGGTCCGGGATTTGGAGATCGAGCCGGGACCGCGCCGCGCTTGATGCGGAAACTCCCGGCTTCAGGAGTTTTTGATATCTTGAGGCGGGGACAGGAAAACCCGTGCCAGTCCGCCGGGGCCGAGGTGGTGCTTGAGGGCGGCTAGCAGATTGTAAAAAAGCAGGGCGGCCGTCACGCAGATCGTGTTCGCCCAGACGTGAGGCATGTCGCGGTGCTGGAAAACCTTCATCAGGGCGGGGCCGAAGCCACCTTGCTCATGGCGCGATTCAAATGATTTCTCTAACAGAATTACGATCAGTGTTCCAAACGCATAGAGGATGGTGCGCAGGATCACGTTCACGAGAACGGGCTGATTCCGGAGCCATCCACCCAAGGGAACGTGTTCCAGAATCAGCACGACCTTCGCGAGGATCAAGGCGCCGATCAGCACGGCGGAGACACTGCCGAAGTGGATTTGATAGTCCTCAAGAATGAGAATCTTGAGTCCCATGAAGACTCCAATCCATGCGGCGAAGAAGAGTGTCACAAGGACTACCGCCTTCAGTTCGTGTTTTAACTTCTCTTGGATGCTCATGTTGCCATGGTGGGTGAAATGAAATCGTCGGGCGCTTTCGGAAAGCGAAAGCGCCTATATCAGACGTAGATCATTTCACCAGCTCGATTTCACCGGGACGCCAGGTCTTGTCGAACCAGGGCTCAAGTGGGCCATACAGGCGAAGGATCATGAACCAGCCTTTTCCGGGCAATGTCTGCACCCAGTTGTTCTCGTAGCCTTCCGGAGCTTTCGGGCCGAAGAAAACGTCCACGGAGCCGTCGGCGT
>JALOTR010000365.1 GCA_025457805.1 Akkermansiaceae bacterium
TCGCCGTCCAATCCCTCGACGAGGCCATTCCCTACTACGAAAACATCCTCGGACTCACCTGCGAAGGCCGCGAGGAAGTGGAATCCCAGAAAGTCCGCACCGCCTTCTTCGCTGCGGGCGATGTGCATCTTGAGCTGCTGGAGCCAACTTCTCCCGACAGCCCGATCGCCAAGTTTCTCGAAAAGAATCCCTCCGGCGGCATCCACCACATCGCCTTCGCCACCGATGACATCACCGGTCAACTCGCCCAAGCCAAGGACAAGGGAGCCCGTCTGATCCATGAAGTCCCCTTTGAAGGTGCCGCCGACAAGCTCGTCGCCTTCCTTCACCCGAAATCCACCTTCGGAGTTCTAACAGAATTCTGCCAGCCCGCCCACTGAAGTTCCCTCATCACAACAACCGCACCGCACCATGGCCATCGACCCATCACTACTGGAGGCACTCAAACTCCGCCGCGAGGAAGCCCTCATCGGAGGCGGTGTTGACCGCATCGAGAAACGCCACGAAAAGGGACTGCTCTCCGCCCGCGAACGACTCACCGAGTTTTTCGATGGTGGCAATTTCATCGAATTCGGCATGCACGCCCACCACTCGTGCATCAACTTCGGCCTCGAAAAACGCAAGATGCCCGGTGACGGTGTCGTCTGCGCCACCGGATATGTCGATGGCCGCCCGGTCGCCGCATTCGCTCAGGACTTCACCGTCGGCGGCGGTGCCGTGGGTGCCATCCATGCCAAGAAAATCTGCGACCTGCTCGACTTCGCCATCAAGGCCGGAATCCCCGTCGTCGGCATCAATGATTCCGGCGGAGCCCGCATTCAGGAGGGCATTGAGGCCCTTTCCGGATACGGCCAGATCTTCTTCCGCAACGTGCTCGCCTCGGGCGTCATTCCCCAAATCTCCATCATCGCCGGTCCCTGTGCCGGTGGTGCCGCCTACTCTCCCGCTCTCACGGATTTCATCATCATGACGCGGAAGAACTCGAACATGTTCATCTGCGGCCCCGATGTCATCCGCGCGGCAACCGGACAAACCGCATCGCTGGATCAATTCGCCTCTGCCGACGCACACGCACAAGTATCAGGAAACATCCACCTCATCGCGGAAGATGACAACCACGCGATGGCACTCGCCAAAAAACTCCTGGATTATCTTCCATCCAACAATCTCGGCGATACACCGCACAAGATGAACAATGACATTCCCCTCGTCGAGGACGCGGGAATGAACGAAATCATCCCGGCCGATCCCAAATCGCCGCTGGACATGCAACAAGTCATCAGCCGCCTCGTCGATCCCGACTCCTGGTTTGAAATCCAACCCGACTACGCACCCAACATGCTCACGGGTTTTGCGAAGTTGGAAAATCTTGTCATCGGCATCATCGCCAATCAACCGACCGTCAAGGCAGGCTGCATTGATATCGATTCCTCGGACAAAGCCGCACGATTCATCCGCGTTTGTAATATCTATTCGATTCCCGTCCTTTCACTCGTCGATGTCCCCGGCTTCATGCCCGGACTCGCCCAGGAACGCGGCGGCATCATCCGCCACGGTGCGAAAATGCTCTTCGCATGGGCATCCGGCACGGTGCCGAAAATCACCCTCATCTGCCGCAAAGCTTACGGCGGCGCCTATCTTGCCATGTGCTCCAGTGACATGGGCGCGGACTTCGTCTTCGCATGGCCCACGGCCGAAATCGCCGTGATGGGCGCGCAAGGCGCAATGAAAGTCCTCTACAAAAAGGAACTGGAAGAAGCCGAGGATCCCGCAGCCCTCGAACAGGAACTCCGCAAAGCCTACTCGGAGAAATTCGCATCACCCTATCAAGCCGCATCCAATGGCATGATCACCGATGTCATCGACCCCGCAGTTTCCCGCAGCACGCTGGCACTCGCCTTCCGTGGCATCATGGGCAAACACGAAACCCGGCCGCCCAAAAAACACGGCAACATCCCACTCTAACAAACCATGAATGTATTCTCCATTCTGGCAGCGACAGACAAGCCTGCCACATCCATCATGGATGCACTGCCTCACCTCGCAGGCATGCTGATGGTGATGGTTACCCTCACGATCCTCTGGGGAGTCTGTGTCATCACTGCGAAGCTCGTGAAGATCTTCATCCCGGAGCCTCAGGCAGCCGTCGCACCCGTGGCGAAGCCTGTTGCTACGCCCGCCGCAACACCGGCAACACCGGAGGGAATCGCTCCTGAAATCGTCGCAGTCATCGCCGCCGCAGTCGCCAATGTTACCGGCCAACCCTGTCGCATCATCTCCATCAAACCCATGAGCACCAGCTGGGAAAGAGCTGGCCGCCACTCCGTTCTCACCTCACACCGCATCCGCTAACAGAAATCACCGCCATGGACCATCTCCGCATCACCGTCGAAGGAAAAGTTTACGACGTCATCGTTGAAAAAATCGACAGCGACTCATCCACAAGCCCGGCCGCATCCACGACCGTCGTCCGTTCCGCCGCACCTGCTTCCGCACCGGCAAGAGCTGCCGCCCCGGCCCCCGCTGCCAAACCCGTCGCCGCCGGGGCTGGCGATGCCCCCAGCCCGCTCGCCGGTATTGTCCAGGCCATCGAGGCCGCTATCGGCGCTGTCGTCAATGAGGGCGATCTCGTCCTCACTCTGGAGGCCATGAAAATGTATACTCCCATCAACGCCCCCATGAGCGGCACCATCACTGCCATCCACGTCAAGGTGGGCGATGCAGTCGAAGAAGGCCAAATTCTCTACACCATCGGCTAGCCGATATTTCCGGGCGAAATCATGAACAAACTCTACGAACTCTGGATGACCACCGGCTTCCCCCATCTGCAATGGCAGATGATCGTGATGTGGGTCGTCGTCGCAGGGCTGCTCTACCTTGCCATCGTCAAGGGCTTCGAGCCACTTCTCCTCGTCCCCATTTCGCTGGGAGCGCTGATATCCAACCTGCCGATTCATGATTTCATCATGCAACATCCCGTTGGAGAAGAGCCCGGAGGTTTGTTCTATTATCTCAACCAAGGGATCAAACTCCAGATCTATCCTCCGCTCATCTTCCTCGGTGTCGGTGCCTTGGTCGATTTCGGACCGCTCATCGCCAATCCACGCACGCTACTGTTAGGCGGCGCAGCCCAGTTTGGGATCTTCGCGACCTTTCTGGTTGCCCCCATGCTCGGCTTCAATCTTGCCGAGTCCGCATCGATCGGTGTCATCGGCGGCGCCGATGGTCCCACTTCCATCTTCACGGCTTCCAAACTTGCACCCGATCTCCTGGGCCCGATCGCAGTAGCCGCATACAGCTACATGGCTCTCGTGCCGCTCATCCAGCCTCCCATCATGAGACTGCTCACCACCGATGCGGAGCGCAAAATCAAGATGAAGACTCTTCGCAAGGTCAGCCAGGTGGAAAAGCTCATCTTCGCCGCAGTTGTGATGTCTTTCTGCTGCATCATCGTCCGCGATGCCGCCCCACTCATTTCCATGCTATTTGTTGGCAACCTCCTTCGCGAATGCAAGGTCACCGACCGTCTCGTCAAGGCTGCACAAAATGAAATCATCAACATCGTCACCATCTTCCTCGGCCTATGCGTAGGACTCAAAATGGGAATGGGAGAAGGAACGGAACACCTCTTTCTCAATTCCAAAACTCTTGGCATCCTGCTGCTGGGTGTGATTGCCTTCGGTGTCGCCACCGCAAGCGGGGTCCTCATGGCCAAAGTCATGAACCTTTTCAGCAAAAACAAAATCAACCCACTGATCGGCTCGGCCGGTGTTTCCGCCGTGCCCATGGCTGCCCGGGTCTCACAGGATGTCGGTCAGAAATACGATCCCACCAACTATCTGCTCATGCACGCCATGGGCCCCAATGTCGCAGGAGTGATTGGCAGCGCGCTTGCCGCCGGTTATTTCCTCTCCATGTTGAAGTAACATCACCCGCTTCAACGTTTCCGTTTTCCAATCATGAACAGCCCCTACCCCATCCTCACCCCGGAAGAAGCCGCAGCACTCGTCAAACATGATGAGAACATCGGATTCAGCGGATTCACCCCCGCCGGTGCCGCCAAGGTGATCCCCACCGCCATCGCGGAAAAGGCTATCGCAGAACACGCCGCCGGCCGCGACTTCAAAGTAGGCGTCATCACCGGAGCCTCCACCGGCCCATCGCTCGATGGAGCCCTCGCCAAGGCGGATGCCATCAAGTTCCGCACGCCCTATCAATCGGACAAGGACCTCCGCGCCAGCATCAATGCCGGCAAGACGCACTTCTTCGACATGCACCTTTCACTGCTCCCGCAGTATGTGCGTTATGGTTTCTTGGGTGAGATCGATTGGGCAATCGTCGAAGCCGCCGATGTTTCCGCAGACGGCAAAATCCTGCTCACCACCAGC
>JALOTR010000366.1 GCA_025457805.1 Akkermansiaceae bacterium
CTGGTCCGCCATTCCTGGGAGCATCATCAGTAAGCTCAGCCATCGGGTCTTCGTTTTCCCTGCGAGAGTCTCTATGTGCATCCCGGCGCATCATTCCAATCATCAGGCAGTTCCTTCATGAAAGTCCTGATGATGCACCGTGATGAAGGCCTTGCCGGCGGTGCGCAGATCCAGATGAACCGCTTGCGCGCCGGGCTTCTCGCCCAAGGTGTGGATGCGAGATTGCTGCGCCGGGAGGGAAACAACCCGGACTCCGTGGCGATGCCATACCATCCCCGCGTCGAGCGCTGTGTGGGTGCCATCACCCGCCGCGCGGGTCTCAATGACGTCCATTTGTTGAGTTCCTTCGGAGTGGCCAGGCTGCCGGCTGTTAGAAATGCCGATGTGCTGGATCTCCACTGCCTGCACAGCGGGACCTTCAGCTATCTGGCATTGCCCTCGCTCTGTGCGGCGAGGCCGGTGGTTTTCACTTTCCACGACATGTGGCCCATCACCGGCCACTGCCACGCGAGTCTGGAGTGCGAGCGCTGGAAGACCGGTTGTGGCAATTGCCCTCACCTCGATGTGGAACCTGCGGTCCGCCGAGATGGGACGGCGTGGGAGTGGAAACTCAAGCAAAGGTCCTACGCCAAGGCGAAGTTCACCATCGTGGCACCCAGCCTCTGGCTCGCCAAGCGGGTGGGGGAGAGCATGCTCGCGGATCGCGAGGTGCACCACATTCCCCACGGGGTGGATACCTCGGTGTTCCGTGCCCTGGACAAGGCCCAATGCCGGGAGCTCCTCGGAATTCCCAAAGGCAAATCCGTGCTGCTCTGCGCCATGGAATACATGAGCCGGCCGCTCAAAGGGGCAGACCTGCTCATCAAGGCTCTGAAGTGCTTGCCAGAAAATGTCAGGAAAAACTGTGTTCTGCTCATGCTCGGGAAGACCCATCCGTCGATGATGAAGGAAATCCCGATGGAGCACATCGATCTCGGCTACCTCGCGGCCGATGCCCTGAAGGTTGTGGCCTATTCTGCGGCGGACCTTCTGATCAATCCGTCACGGGCGGAATCCTTCGGGCTGGTCGCGCTGGAGGCCATGGCCTGTGGCACGCCGGTGGTGGCCTTCCGCGTGGGTGGCATCCCCGAGCAGGTGCGGCCAGGTGAAACCGGCGATCTGGCAGAACCGGAGGATGCCGAAGCTCTTTGTGCTGCCGTGGCCCGTTGGATCGCGGATCCCGCAGGGCTTGAACAGTTGGGACGCAATTGTCGAAGGGTGGTTGAAAGCGAATACTCCCTCGATCTTCAAGTCCGTCGATCCATCGGGATTTATGAAAAAGCCGCAAATGATTTCAATAATATCAAATTAACTTAAATAATATCTTCGCCGATCAGAGATTTCTGCTCCAGACGACCCCGTCATACGCGATTGCGTGATGCCGGGGTTTTTTATTTCTGTTATAACCCACGGCGGATGAGGCACTCACGTGCCGTCCGCGCCATTTTCTTTGAATGGCAGCCCCCCTTTCCGAGATGAATTTTACCCACAAAATCCAGTGTTTGCGATGGAATCGAGTCGATAGCCATCGGCTTGGGCGGGTCCAGTTCCCGTCCGGGCAAGACAAATCGGTTAATATTTCGGTCATGGTTAAATCCTTGACTCCCGATTTGTTCCTTGATCTCAATCCGTCAAATCCTTCGCCCCGCTGATGCTCTCCGTTCGTTGAAATCCCATTCTTCGGAATTAGCTGCAAAGTCGGCACGTATTTTGTTTGTCTCCCACCCCCGCCCCGATCCCCCAAATGAATTCCATAAAAAGTTTCCTCAATGTCGCCGGACTGTTCGTCCTTGCGAGCCAAAGTTTTTCGATAGCCCACGCCCAAAACCTGCTCATCAACGGCGGCTTTGAAAGCGGAGCGGTGGTATCCGGAAACACAACGGACATCGACACCTGGGACCGCGCCGGCACCCAGACGGGCTACATCGGAGATGGGACCTACGTTCCGCGTGAAGGAACGCGTCTGGCACTCTTCAATGCGGGTGGCGATTCATTCAACGGAGCTCTTTCCCAATCCTTCACCACGGTTCCCGGGCAGAACTACACGGTGAGCGTGGATGTGGGCATCGTGGGAGCGACGGGGAAATCTCAGCGTCTGGGAGTGATCGTCGATGGGACTGCACCGAATCTGGTGGCGGCGGTGGTCACGGTGGCGGGGCCCACCAAGTGGGTGACGCAGACGTATTCGTTCACGGCGGATGGCACTTCCGCGACTCTTCTTCTCAGCGATCAGTCCAGTGGATTGACGGTTTCCCAACGGACGAGCGCCGACCTCGTGGTGGACAAGGTTTCCGTGACTCTCGACACGGGTGGGAATGCCTCTCCGGTGGCGGTGGCGGATGCCTATTCGACCAATGAGGACACGCCGCTGGTGGTCAATGCCGCTTCGGGCCTGCTCGGTAATGACACGGATGCAGAAACCAATCCGCTGACTGCCATCAAGGTCACGGACCCCGCCAACGGCTCGGTGACTGTCAACGCCAACGGCAGTTTCACCTACACGCCCAATTCCAATTTCGCAGGCACGGATTCGTTCACCTACAAGGCCAACGATGCGACTTCCGATTCCAACGTGGCGACAGTTACGCTCACGGTCAATGCCGTAAACGATGCCCCTGTGGCGGTCGCAGATAGCTACGTCGTCACTCTGGACACGCCCTTGGTCACCCCGGCCCCCGGAGTGCTCTCCAATGACACGGATGTGGAAAGCGGCAGTCTGACTGCAATTGAGGTCACGGGTCCCTCGAATGGTTCCTTGACTCTCAATACCGATGGAAGTTTCACCTACACCCCGACTACAGGATACACGGGTGCTGATTCCTTCACCTACAAAGCGAACGACGGCACAGTGGATTCCGCTCCGGTGGCGGTTTCCCTAACCGTCCAAGCCCCAGCACCGATCGGCCTGCTCAACGGCAGCTTTGAAGATGGCACTCCCCAGAATGTGGGACCGCTGGATAACTGGACCATCACTGGTAGCTCCGGACCTTCCGGAACACCTCCTTTTGCGCCGTTTGGCTATCTGACAAGCGCGCCATTCTACGTTCCCCGCGATGGCAACCGCCTGGTGGTCTTCAACGCCGGATCCAATACCTTCGATGGCAAAGTTACACAGAGCTTCGGAACCGTCATCGGTGAAACCTACGAGGTGCGTTTCAGCGCAGCGATTTACAATGCATCCGGCACCACCTCTCCAACAGCCCGCACCCAGAAGGTCCGCCTCACGGTGAAGGGCAATGGCGGCGCTACCCTTCTCACTGCGACCGAAGATGTATCCGGCCCGCGCAATGCGACCACCTGGCGGGAGAACATCCTGCACACTTTCGTGGCAGACAGCGCGACGACTGAAATTTCTTTCGATGACAATGTCACCATCGCTGGTGCCACCACCACCGGGGCCACCACCAGCGATCTCTTGCTCGATCATGTGCGGGTCACTGCCGCAGGCTCCGGAAACACCGCACCCGTCGCCGTGGCGGATGCATATTCGACCGCCGAAGACACTCCGCTGACCATCGCCGTCGGAAGCGGTCTTCTTGTAAACGACACGGATGCGGACACCAACCCACTCACTGCCTCCAAGGTCACGGATCCAGCCAATGGCACGGTGACCGTAAACAGCAATGGAAGTTTCACCTACACGCCGAACGCCAATTTCAATGGCACGGATAGTTTCACTTATAAAGCAAACGACGGTCTCGCGGATTCCAATACCGCCACGGTGACCCTCACAGTCAACGCAGTGAATGATGCCCCTGTGGCCGTGGCAGACAGCTATAATGTGACCCAGGACACTCCACTTGTGACTGCCGCTCCCGGAGTTCTTGCGAATGACATCGATGTCGAAAATGGCACCTTGACCGCAATCCAAGTCACCGGTCCGACGAATGGATCGCTCACACTGAATTCCAACGGTGGATTCACTTACACTCCAAGCACCGGATATACAGGTGCGGATTCCTTCACTTACAAAGCCAATGACGGCACATTGGACTCTGCTCCGGTCACCGTTTCTCTCACCGTCCAGGCACCTGCTCCGGTAGGTCTCCTGAATGGCAGTTTCGAAAGTGGAACCCCGCAGAACGTCGGCCCGCTTGACAACTGGACCATCACCGGCACCGCCGGAGCTTCCGGAAATCCTCCATTCCCACCATTCGGTTTCCTGACGAGCGCCCCATTCTACGTGCCCCGCGATGGCAATCGCCTCGTGGTTTTCAATGCCGCTTCCAATACATTCGATGGCAAGGTCAGCCAGACCTTCGGCACCGTGATCGGCCAAACTTATGAAGTGCGCTTCAGCGCGGCGATCTATAACGCGTCCGGCACCACTTCCCCGACCAGCC
>JALOTR010000367.1 GCA_025457805.1 Akkermansiaceae bacterium
TCGCAAGGAGAAGAAGAGAAACACCAGGATGGGAACGCCAATCACGGCGAAGCCCCAACCGGTGATCTTGGCGACTTTTGCATTGTAGATTTCCCGGGCATTTGCGGCCGTGTGGTCGAGGTCGCCAAGGAAATACATCGCCAAGCCAAAGTTGAGGAAGGTGCTGATGAAGAACGACGCTGCAAACAACAGCGTGGCTTGGAAGAGGATTTTCTGATAACTCTCGCGGCCTTGGATTTCATCGACGCGGTTTTCAATTTTCCGGATATCGAAGATGGAATCCGAGTAAAGGAAGACGCGCAGCAGGGGACTGTTGGTAAAATGGGAGCCAATCACCGCGAGTCCGAGGATGAAGGGGATGGATGCCTCTTTGAGTCCGAAAAGGATATCGGCATGAGGTTTGACGGTGCCGTCCTTGTTCCAGAGGAAGATCGTGAGTCCGCCTGTGAGAAGCACGGAGGCAAGGCCCAGAGCGGAAAAGAAATTGCCTTTGCGGGTTTTCACAAAGTGCCAGACGCCATATCCGATCGGGAACGCAAGCGCCACCACCAGCGCCTTCACCGGGCCGATGTGCCATGGCTTTACGGCTTTGCCGATCGCTTGTTGGAACTCCGGATCCTTGCTCAAATAGCTCAGCGCGAGCACGGGTATCAGAACATTGATGAGGATGTTCGCAAGCGGGTGTTCCTGGGCGGGTTTGGGGTCGGGCATGGGTTGGCGTCAGAAGATGAAATGAAAAGGGCGGCCCCGGAGAACCAAGGCCGCCCGGAGAAACAAGCGATCAGGCTTTGCCGAAGATCGTCTTGCCCGAGGACTTGAGGTTGTCGCAGGCTTCCTTCATCCGGTTGCAAAGACCTTGCTCGGCCTTTTTCAGATAGGAACGCGGGTCGTAGTTTTTCTTGTCGCCCACTTCGCCATCGATCTTGAGCACGCCTTCGATGTTCTGACAGATGTGCGTGACGATCGGGCGGGTGAAGGCGTATTGGGTATCGGTATCGATGTTCATCTTCACCACGCCGTAGTCGAGGGTTTCCTGGAGGTCGCTTTCGGAAGTGCCGGAACCACCGTGGAAAACGAGGTCCATTTCAGCGCCCGCGCCGTGTTTGTCCATGACGGCCTTCTGGCCATCGCGGAGGATGGAGGGCTTGAGTTTCACCGCGCCGGGCTTGTAGGCACCGTGCACGTTGCCGAAGGTGGCTGCGAAGAGGAAACGGCCGATCGGTTGAAGCGCTTCATACACTTCCAACATGTCTTCCGGAGTGGTGTAAAGTTTCTCGCTGGGGAGGCCGGAGGTATCGTGGCCGTCTTCCTCACCGCCGACGCAGCCGGCTTCCACTTCGAGGATGATGCCGAGTTCGGCGCACTCTTTGAGGAGCTCCTTGGAAATTTTCAGGTTCTCATCGAGAGGCACTACGGAGCCATCGAACATGTGCGATTGGAAAAGCGGGCCCTTGCCCTCGGCGATGCGCTTGCGCGAGGCTTCAAGCAGCGGCTTGAGGAATCCATCGACCTTGGCCGGGTGGCAGTGGTCGGTGTGGAGGGCGATGAGCACATCGTATTTCTCGGCAAGCAGGTGGCAGGCCTCGGCGAGGACGATGGCACCGAATGCCGCATCCTTGACGGCAGTGCCGGAAGCGAATTCACCACCACCGGTGGAAACCTGGATGATGCCGTCGGATTTCATTTCGGCAAAGGCCTTGAGCGCACCGTTGATGGTGGGCAGGGAAGTGACGTTGATGGCGGGGTAGGCGTAGCCGCCTTTCTGGGCGGCGTCCAACATGGCGCGGTATTGCGCGGGAGTTGCGATTGGCATAACGCCGCCTAAGTATGCAACCCGCGTGCCTAGGACAAGCCGGAATCCGCAAGTGACAAGATTCCGTTTGGCTTGCCAAGTGTGCGGCCGACGTCTTTTTTACCCACAACGCATGAGCGCACCCGAATCCATCGTCTGCAAACCAACGCCCTGGTTTCTGTTCCGCGCCGTCATCATGTTGTTGATGTTCGGGGTTTTTGCAGTGCTTTTCTACATCGACGGCTCCACCGGCTATCGGAAAAAAAATCAGGTCTTCTATCTCCACAAGACCTTCCAGGCCGCGAACGAAGAATTTGCCAAAATGGATTCCGACGGCTCGCTGACGCCCGAGGGATGGAAAACGCATGCAGAAAAGCAATCCGTGCGCTTTCCCGAGGACCGTTCGATCTTGCCGGCGGAACTCACTTTGCCGATGCCGTGGCCGGAGATCCTCCACGACTATCAAAAAATGAAGCCGCTCCAGTGGAACAAGCTCTGGCTGGAGTATTCCGGGGAAAAAGGCTACCCGAGTTCGCCCTCGGAAGAGCCTTACGATGCGCGGAAAATCGGCGAGCAGTGGGTCGTTTTCTGGATCTGCCTCGCCCTTTCGCTCGGAGCCGCCTTCATCCTCATCCGCACCCTTGGCAGGAAAATTGCGGCAGACCCCGAAGCCATCACCACCCAGCAAGGCCGCCGCGTGCCCTATGGGGACCTCAAGACCCTCGATCTCCGCAAGTGGGAAACCAAGGGCCTCGCCTTTATCGATTACGAAGGCAGCGCTGGTAAAGGCCGCATCCGCATCGACGGACTCACCTACGGCGGCTTCAAAAAAGAGGAAGGCGAGCCCGCCGAGCAGCTCATGCAATTGATCCGCTCGCGCTTTTCCGGGGAAATCCTCGAATACGCCCCCGTGGATCCCGGCAGCCCAACCCCGGAGAAGGACAAGGACCCCGCCTGAAGCAAAATTTTCCCGTCCGCGGCTTTTCCTCTTCCCTTTGATTTTCGGGGTTGCAAAGTCGGGGCGGCAAGCGATAAGCACCACCAACGCCAACACCAACCACTGCAACTCATGTCAGATAAAAGCATCGAAGCCCGCGTAAAGGACATCATCGTCGACCAACTTGGCGTCAACGCTGATCAGGTCACCACCGAAGCCAAATTCGTCGAGGATCTCGGCGCCGACTCCCTCGACACCGTCGAACTCGTGATGGCCTTCGAAGAAGAATTCGACATCGAAGTCCCCGACGAAGAGGCTGAAAAACTCCAGGCCGTGGGTGACGTCATCACTTACATCACCAGCCAACAAGGTTGATCCGGTAGGCCGACACTTTCTTGGAAAGGGCGGACTCCCCAGAGGTGTCCGCCCTTTTCTTTTTTGCATTCCCACCCATCCGGGCGAGACTCACCCAGCGCATGCACTCGCAAGACGATATCCACTACGCTCTCGAAACCACCAAGGTCCTCCGCGAGCCAGACCGCCGCATCGACACGTTCGGAGAGACCCGCTTCGAGTTCCAGCTCATCAGCGAGTTGATGGATCGTAGTGGCGAAGTGCGCATCCGCACTGGGGAAGTCGAGGCCCAGCGCCCGCGCATCCTCAGGCCCGAGTCCTACCGCGATGTGGAACTCGAAGGATTCGATCCATCCGCCCGTGCCAAGTTCGACAGGATGGTCGAAAAATTCCGCTCCGAGGGCAAGGATCTGGCCTTTTTGCAATACGGCTTCCAGTTCCGCCGCGGGCAGGTGCATGAGGAAATCATCCACGATACCATGGATGCCGTCCGCGAGCGGGTGCTCGAGGATATTCGCCGATCCGGAAATCCAGCCCTCGCCGTTATCGAAGGCGTGGACGATGCATGGGAAATCTCGGTGTTGAAATTCTCCTTCGAGATGATCCTCCGTTCCCATGAAATCAACGCGTTCGACTTCAAACGACGAGGCCTGATTTGAACCTGTTAGAGCCATCTGTTTTTCTCCGGCCCATGAGTCTTTGGACACTGATCAAGCTCGCCGCCGCCCTTTGCGTGATCGTCGTGATGACCTTCACCGGCATGCTCGCCTATCACGTGGCCGTCGCCCCACTCGGCGGTGTTTTTGCCCGCATCATCCCGGACCCCGCGCGGGTGCAGGATGCCCAGGCCAATGCGGACTTCGTCAAAATGCTCGATTCCGCCGAAATGCCGGACATCGATCCCGGCGAGAAGGCCTTCCAGAAAGCCCATGAACTCCTCGCTATGGGGAAACTCCCCGAAGCCCGCGAGAAGCTCACCGCCATCGTCAATGTCTTTCCGGCCTCCGCCTCTGCGCCCGTCGCGCGCCGCATCGTGGGCGAGATGAATCTCGATGAGATCCTCTCCACCTCCCACATGCAGGGGAAACAAATCCACGTCGTCAAACGCGGCGATTCCTTCCTCGGGATTGCCGCGAAATACAACACGACCATCGATTGCCTGATGCATCTCAACTCGATGATGGAGCTCAAGGGCATCCAGCCCGGCGACGAGTTCGTGGTCATGCCCTTGGAATTCCGCCTCCTCATCGAGCCACGCCGCAAGACGATCTCGCTGTGGGAAGGC
>JALOTR010000368.1 GCA_025457805.1 Akkermansiaceae bacterium
CTGTCCGCCGCCGAGGCCGCGTTATCATGTGGTGCCTGCCCCGGTGTGTCCGCCGCCCCCTCCGTATTGCGCTCCGCATCCGGGCTATTACAGCCGCGGCGGGGTGGTGATTCAGGGCAGTTTCCGGTTTTGAACTGCTGTCCTCACCCGGCATTTGATGCGCCATCCCGCCACGTTGCGGGATGGCGTTTTTGGTGAGGTGGGTGGGGGAGGGCAGGGGCGGGTTTTGGGGATTGTGGATTTCCAGGGAAAGCCGATAGGTAAAACCTCGACGGACTGCCCGGCAGCCGCTGGAATCCATTTCGCAACCCATGAGCATTTCCCCATCTGCCGCCCGCCTTGAAGCAGCCGTTTGTTCCGTCGTGAGGGGACAGCCGGATGTAGTGAGGAGGGTGCTCGCCTGCATGATTTCCGGCGGGCACGTGTTGTTGGAAGACTATCCGGGGACGGGCAAGACGACGCTGGCCAAGGCGATCGCCAAGGCCGTGAGCGGGGCGGTTTTCAAGCGGGTGCAATTCACGCCCGACCTGCTGCCATCGGACATTCTCGGTATTTCCGTATTCGATCCGCGGACGCAGGAGTTTCGCTTTCATCCGGGTCCGGTTTTTACCGACATCCTTCTGGCGGATGAAATCAACCGCGCCTCGCCGCGGACGCAGAGTGCCTTGTTGGAATCGATGGGTGAGCGCCAGGCGACCATCGAGGGCGAGCGGCATGATCTGGATGGTTTGTTTTTTGTGATCGCCACTCAGAACCCCGTCGAGTTTCGCGGCACCTATCCCTTGCCGGAAGCGCAGATGGACCGTTTCACGATGCAGTGCTCGCTGGGATATGTGACCGAGGATGAGGAGGCGGCGATCCTCGCCGATCAGGCGGAGACACATCCTGTGGATACCTTGGAAGCCGTGGCCAGCCGCGATGAGATCCTCGCGTTGATGGCGGAGTCCCGCAGGGTGCGCTTCAGTGAAGAGCTGCGGCACTATGTGGTGCGTCTCGTGGGTGCCACGAGGTCTCATCCGAAGGTGCAACTCGCCGCAAGTCCGCGCGCCTCGTTGGCCTTGATGAAGGTGTCGCAGGCGATGGCGATTTTCGAAGGGCGGGATTTTGTTTCTCCGGAGCTGATCCAATCCGTGGCTGCGGATGTGATTGCCCATCGGATGGTGTTGGCTCCCGAGGCGAAATATTCCGGGTCCACCGCGCGCCAGATTGTGGCGGACCTGATTGAAACCACGCCGGTTCCGGTGTAACTCCACATCCCATGCCAGGCAGCCCATCCACTCCGGCCGCATCCGGGATTCCGCCCCGCAAGGAGGGGTTCGATGCATGGCTGCACCGCACGTATTTCCGGAGCTCGGGCGTGCATCATTTCATTTCACGGAGGGTCCGGCCTGCCGGGGTGGCGATCGGGCTGGTCTTTGTGTTGGCCACTTGCCTTGGCATTGGCCACGAGCGCGGCTCGATCTATCAGCTTTTTTCGCTTTCCTTTGCCATGATGCTCATCGGCCTGCCTTGGGCCATGCTCCGCGGGGCGCGTTTGGAAGCAAGGCGCGAAGTGCCGAGATATGCCACCGCCGGCGAACCTGTTAGATATGGCTTGAGGGTGCGCAATGCGGGACGCCGCGGCATCGCACGGGCATGGCTCACGGAATCGCCTCCCGATCCGCGGCCGGACCTGCTCGCATTCACGCTGCTGCGAGAACCGGGCGAGGAAGAGCGCAATCGATTCGACCGCGCATTCGCTTATTTCCGCTGGCAGTGGCTGCTATTGAAGAACCGCTTGTTTGAGGACAGTGTGTCGCAGCAAGAGGTGCGCGTGAAGCCGGGGCAGGAAACCCATGTTTTCATGGAACTCACTCCACTGCGGCGCGGGGTGATCCGTCTGCATGACCTGCGGGTGCAATTGCCGGATCCATTCGGATTGTTTCAAAAATGCGCGAAGGTCATTTCCCCGGCGGCGACGCTCACGGTGCTGCCGCGGCGTTATCCCATCCCGAACATTGAACTGCCCGGCGGGGCCGCCTTCAAGATCGCGGGAGATACCAATACCAATGCGATCGGCAACTCGGGCGAGTTCGTGGGATTGCGCGACTACCGCCCGGGCGACCCGTTGCGGCAGATCCACTGGAAGAGCTGGGCGCGAACGGGCAAACCGATCGTCAAGGAGCTGGAGGATACGTTTTACCCCCGCTACGGACTGATACTCGATACCCTTTGCACCGCGAGCAGTGACGTAAGCTTCGAGGAAGCGGTATCGGTAGCGGCGTCCTTCGCATCGTCGATTGACACCAGCGAATCCCTGCTCGACCTGATGTTTGTGAAAAACGAGGCGCACATCGTCACCGCCGGGCGCGGCGTGGAGCGGGCGGAGAAACTGCTGGAAGTGCTGGCAGGCGTCACTCCGGAGCGGAGCGGCGATTTCAAGAGTCTGGCGGAACTCGTGCTGCGCCATCGCGATGATCTCACCTCCTGCCTGGTCATTCTGAATGGCTGGGATGAAGCGCGGGCGAATCTGGTGGAATACCTAAGACAGAATGGCGTGGTGTGCGCCCCGATCATCGTCGGTGAGGGACCGGCTCCCGCAGGATTCCGCGGAAGCTGGTTGGAATCCGGCCACGTGGCCCGGGATTTGAAACGACTTCCACCGAGGTTGTCCGCCGATGGCTGAGCTCATGAAATGGATATCAACATGAAAAGATCGAACCCATAACTCCATCCCGCTATCGACCGCAGCGAACCACCACCCCGGCTTTTGTTAGGAACATCCCTCCTGTTCTGGGGGGCGATGGCGGATCGGCCCATGATCGGGCTCGTCCTCGCCATCCTGGTGGAGGCAAGGCATTGGACGCGCATCCGCTGGGACTTCGATGACGATGCCTGCGCGCGAGCCTGGCAGCTTACCTTCATCGGCATCGCCCTTGCGGCGGTGTTGATCTGGCTGGATGGCAGCCGCTACACGGCATTGCCGGGTTTGCTCTCATGGATGCCGCCCTTGTTGCTGCCGATGCAGTTTGTCCAGGCTTATGGCATGCGGGATTCGCTCCCGCTGGGTGTGTTTTCGTTCCTTGCCCGTCAGCGCCGCGAGCGCAACCGACGGCTCGGGCTGACGGAGGAGGTGACGGAGTTCAACTTCGGCAATGTGCTGTTTGCCGTGACGATTGTTTCCGCCAGCGTCGGCAGCAAGGCGGACTCGCGGGTCTTCCTGCCGGGCATTGTTTTTCTAACAGGATGGATCCTGCTCGCCTCGGCACGCGGCCGTGCGCTGGCCTTGATCCCGGTAGTGATCATTGCCGGCTTCCTCGCTCTGGTGGGGCAACTCGGACTCGAACGCGCGGAGGACTGGATCGGGGGGGGCTCGAGTTCCTACCGCGGGAGGTTCGATGCCAACTTCGTTTCCACCATGATCGGCACGCGCGGCACGGTGCAGCTCTCGCCGGACATTCTCTGGCGCCTCAAGCCGCGTGACAAGACACCGCCGCCCCGGCTCTTGCGCACGGCCACATTCAATACCTTTCTCGGCACGAACTGGCAGAACCAGCGCGTGGCGAGCACTGATTTCAAGGACCTTGACACCCGGCTCATCGGCGAAAAAGCCTGCTTCCTGCTTCAGGAGGTCGAACGCGCAGACAATATGCTGGCCCTGCCATGGTATTCGCTGCGTGGCGGTGCCTCCGAGGAAACTCCTCTGCCGCTGCCCGGAGATGCGGCGGGGCTCAGTGATTTCGAGCTGGATGGCATCGAGCGCAACAGCTTCGGCACAGTGCGGGTTTTCCCCAAGCAATCGGTGATCGATGGGACGGTGTATTGGCGGGGCGGCACGTTTCCGGAGACAGAGCCCTTGCTGCACGAGGATCTCAAGATCCCGCTGGCGGAAAGCGGTCCGGAGGGAGCGATCAGCCAGGCTGTTAGAGATCTGGGTCTCAAGGATGAACCCGATCTCGCAGGCAAACTCGCGAAGATCCGCACTTGGTTTCACAAGGAGTTCCGCTATACCCTGCGCCTTTCCATTTCGCCTCCGACGATCGATGAGCGCCTGGACCGCATCAAGGATCCCACGGTCATTGCCAAGTTCCTCAACGACGTGCGTGCCGGGCACTGCGAATACTTCGCCACGGCCGCCACACTGATGCTTCGTGATGCGGGCGTGCCGGCGAGATATGCCATCGGTTATGCCGTCATGGAGCGGGATTCAAAACACGGGGAATGGGTCATACGCGGCACCCATGGACATGCATGGTGCAGGGTGTGGGATGAAACCACTGGCCTGTGGATCGACTTCGATCCCACACCCACGGATTGGTCCAATGCGTTGAGCGTCACCACTCCGTGGACCCAGCGTTTCAATGATGGTCTCAAGCGCTTG
>JALOTR010000369.1 GCA_025457805.1 Akkermansiaceae bacterium
GGAACTGCTCCACCACCTGCTCCATGATGGCGATGGATGTGGCGTGGTGGCCTTCCACCTCGGGATAGAGTTCGGCGAGACGGAACATGAAATAAGCCGCATCATCCACCTGCCAGGCCTGGCTCTCCAACGCATTGCGCACCGTCTGGATGGCGGCGGGGGTGTTGCCGAGGTTGTCGCGGTAGATTTTGGCAATTTCCACCCACGGCAGGCGGTTCATCGGATCCGCCGCAGCGGCTTGGGTGAATGAGGCGATCGCTCCTTCATATTCGCCCTGCGCCAGCAGCGAGCGGGCATCGTGCATCACGTCCTTTTCCACCATTTCCGCGCTGTCATACACCGCATGCGTCACGCGGTGGGCGAAAAATGGCAGCACATAAACCACGAAGAAAATCCCCACGAAGCCGGCGCTTACGAAGGTCAGCAGGATGCCGGAAAAGGTCTTCTCGTTATCCAAGGACTCCGCCGCGGTCTTTTTTTCCGCCAGCACTTCAGGCTCCCAGATGGCTTCATTGAGGGCGATCTCATCTTGCAGTGCCCGGACTTCCTTCCCTTTTTTCGAGAAATACATCCAGCTCACTCCCATCAGAATGCCCAGCACCAGGATCGTCAGCCATTTCATCATTCGCGGAGATTGTGGAAATCCCCCCGCGACCGGAAGCAAAAATTAAGCGATTTGAAACATCCCATCACTTCTCCACGCACCGCCAGTTCCACCAATCATTCCGCGATCAAAGCGAGCGGGCGTTGCGGCCCTCATCGATGAGTTTCCAGAAATGCTTGGAATTCGCCAATGCCTCATCCTCCGCCAGCGGCATCTTCGAGCGGAACAGGAAATCCGAAAAAGTCCCCTTGTGGAGCACCCGGTGGACCACCACCGAGCCTTCTTTCACTTCGAAATAAAACCGATATTCCTTGGCGCGGAAACGATACAGCACGCGGCCATCGCGCTCGATCTTGCCGAAGCGCTCGCCATTCAAATTGTCCAGATCCTCCCGGCCCACTTTGAATTCCTCGAGCAATTCCAATTGTTCGAGGGTCCCGAGGCTGGAGAGCTCCGCAGCGCTGATTTCGTTGAAGACGATTTGAAACACACCGCGACGCTAGTGCCGGAAGCGGGGCGAGAAAAGCGCAAAGAAATCCCGCCGTCGCCGTTAGATCCCCCCAGCCCCGACGTATCGTTTCCCGGCAGTCTTCCGGGAAGATTTCCAGCCCTTGTTTTCATCCCCATTTCAGAAATCACCATGTGGTATTACTCGCTCAACGGCGGACAGGAAGGTCCCTTTGAAGAAGCAGACTTCGTTCATTATTTCGTCACCGGAGCCTTGCCGATGACCACCTATGTGTGGAGGGAAGGCATGACGGACTGGCTGCCTGTTGATCAAACCGAACTCGCCGCCCACCTCCAACCCGCCGCTCCCGAGCCTGAGCCCGAGCCGGTTCCGGTGGCAGTGCCAGTGGCCGTGGCCACCGCAATGCCCGTCGCGGCCGCCATTCCAGCCGCAAGCGGCCAACCGCGCCTCATCTTGGGCGGGCAACCGCAAACCACCGCTACAGCCCAGCTCAAGACCGGCCCCCAGCTCAAGACCGCAGGGCCATTGAAACCCGCCACCGCCCTCGCTGCCGCCCCGGCCGCCCGCCAAAGCGCCCTCAGCAATCCCTACACTTCCCCGCGCACCGCCGGACTCCAAACCACTCCCGGCCTGCAACTCAAGTCGCCCATGGGCTGGGGCCAAATCCTCTGGGGCTTCCAAGGCCGCATCCCCCGCCGGACCTTCTGGGGCGCTACGGCGGCTTGGTTCGGCGCAGGTGCCTTGCTGCTGGGACTGGGTTCGATGCTTGGCACCACAGGCAGCGAATCCATGCTGCCGCTGGTCTTTCTCGGCTTGCTCCTTCTCTTCCTCCTCGCCGCCCTCTGGAGCAGCATCGCCATCCAGATCAAACGCTGGCACGATCGCGGCAAACCCGGCACGATGGTGCTGGTCAATTTCATCCCCATCGCAGGTGGCATCTGGGCATTGGTGGAATGCGGATTCCTGCGCGGCACCACGGGACCGAATCAATTCGGCGACGATCCGACCTGATTTGAATTCCCAAATCTGAAATCTCAAATCTCAAATCTCAAACTTCAGAATCCGGGCGCGGCCACCGTTGCGTTGTCGCGCTCCTCGGTGCGGCGGCGCAGGATGCGATCGGCAATTTCCCGGACCATTTCCGAGAGCAGCAGCCACAAATGCGATCCCTCGCGGTAATCCGCCGGAGCGATGTGTTTCACCCGCCCGGCGTGGGTGGAAAGTTGGAAGCATTTCCGGAATGAACGCCCGGTGGCATCCTCCGGATTGTAAACCGCGATGCCATGGCCGCCATTGCGGTTCATCACGGTGAAACACGGCACATCCGTCGGCCCATCGCCCACGTAAACCATGTTTTCAAAAGGAATCGGCCGCTGATCGGGCGGCATGTGGTCGTTCACATCCTGATCGTAGGTCAGCATGCCCTTGTTGATGCGGAAAAGGAACTGCGTCTTGGTGGTGTGGGAAATAGCGCGCTTCGGGAAACTGATCCGTCCCTCGGCATCCTCGCCGAATTCGCAGCCAAACATCGCCCGCACATAAGGTTGCAGCCGCGAGCCATCGAGCAGCGCCTTGAGGCCGGAGGAAATGATGTAGTGCTCCACCTTGATGCCGGCGAATTCGTGCTCGGCCGTCAGCGAGGCCTTGGGCAGCGCCTCAAACAACTCGGGCAATCCCGGGAAAAACCGCAGCCCGCGGCCCAGTTCGGTGAGCTTGGCATTGGTCACATTGTCCATCCCGAGGTAATCGAGCAGGCACTTCATGTAGGCCAGTTCGCCATCCCATTTCTGCTCGTGCACCAGCGTGTTGCACTTGCTCCAGAACTGCGCGGGATCGATGCCGAACTCCGGAAACAAAACATCATCCTGCATGTAGCGGGGGCTGAGCGTCTGGTCATAATCGTAAACCAACGCGATGGTATTCTGGGGAGCGGCCATAAATTCGGATCTGCCGCGAGCTTGCCACCGTCCCGCCCGGGAACAAGGCGGAAATCCGGGAGGAATTGACGATTGGAGATTTTCGATTGCCGATTTTCGAAAACATCATCGGAAGCGGTCACCTGGGTCACCGGGACGCCATGGCGATAAAACCATCCCGATGAGCCCGCCCTGTGTTTGATGGACAATGATCGCCCCAGTGCCGAAAAAAACCAAAGCAAAGGTTCCCAATCCCTCACTGATCCAGGCTCTCGAAGGGAACTCCTCTTTCATCCGGCCTGTCAATTGTTCTTGGCTGCCTCCGCCTTGGCGATTCCGGCTTCGATTCGCTGCTTGGTCTTGGCGTCCTGAATGTGGGCAGCCCACTGCCGGGCTGTGGCCGTGTCGCCCTGGTCCGTTGCCTGATTCGCGAAGGCAGCGGCTATAAACTGCGACTTGTTGGCTGGCAGTTTGCTCCAGTTGTTCTGGTACCACGATTGCGCTTTATCGAAGTCCTTAGTGATCCAAGTGCCCATGGCTTCTTCTATCCAATACTCACCGTATTTGGATTGGCCGGATACGATATCCTGCAATGTGCCAATCGGGTCGACTCCCACGGCGGTCCGTAACGCATCGCGTTCAAAATTCCACACTCTTGAGATGATCTCCGACCTTAGTTTCTCATCAGAGATGCCCTCGGCGTTATTTCTCGCGGAGGCACCATTGCCCTCTGCCAGATCAAATTTGGCCTGTGCCGAATAGATGTTATCCTTAATCTCCAGTGGAAGTTCACTCTTCCTCGCATCGAACCACTGCGACGCTTCCTTCGGATCCAACTTCAGCCATGCGGAGAACGCGTTTCCCGCCCCCGCTGCATTGGATGTCGAATACGCGGCGGCCATTGCTTTCGCCGGGTCCCTTCGTGCCATTTCACTACAAATCTGGGCTATAAGTACACTGTCATTCCTGATCGAGCTGTCCGCAGAAGAGATCTTCCAAACTTCCATCGGAAACTCATGCGCTAGCTTTAGAATGAGATCCTTGGAAAACGTCGAACCAACCTGTTTGGATGAATCGGCGCCCCACTTGAGGATTTCGCTCAGTCGCACCTCAATTTCATGGCCGCCTGCAACGCCTTTCACATTCAAGAGCAGTCCGTCAAGTAGGGTGTCGCGACCACCAGAGGCGAGTTTCGCGATCATTTCCAAAGGAAGCGCTTCGAGGTTGTTTGTTGCTGCAATCGTGCTGACGATTCCAACATGGACTGCATCTTTCAATTCTTTGTCCGCGAAGCTCGCTTCAAGTTTACAAAGATCGACCAATGACAAGCCGCCGTGACTAGCAATCGTAGAAATCAAAAC
>JALOTR010000370.1 GCA_025457805.1 Akkermansiaceae bacterium
TTCCCGAATTGTTGCCCCGGGCCACGGAGAAATTCAGGTCGATACAGGGTGACCCGCCACCTGCTGTCTGGCCTTCCTGCCGAAGCACCTTCCTTCAGCGGCATATCGACCACTACCTCCCAGCGGTATCTGGTTTCCAATAGTTCGAACTCGATCTCATGACTGCGAGCTTGTTTGGTTTCCTCGGGCATTATCGCGATGGTCGGAAATTGATAGGCTGCTTCTGCACCGGAGCTTGCGAATTTGCCTCCGAACTGTCGTGCGAGGGCACTTCGGAATTGGAAGGTGCCGGTATGGTTGGAAGGACTTCTCGGTGTCCACGGTCTCACGTCAATGCCATCGACTCTGAGTTTGGAAAAAGACCAGACCACCTCGCTATCGGATTCTGCCGACTTGGATGGAGCAATTGCATTGAACCATTCATACTTTATCTTCTGATAGCCCGGCGACATGCGGCTGACGGAGACGATGGATGGCTTCAAAACTTCATCCGCTTTTGGCGGTCGGACGGAAACCCATAGGCCGAGCCACAGGGACAAGCAGGCGAGCAATGCGAAGACTGGAATTCGGATGAGTTCCCTGGGCTTTCGCAAAAGCGGAAAAGACGCTGCCGCGAGACATGCGAACGCCAGGAGGAATACCGCTATCAGCATCGGCCCTATCGGAAAGCCGAGTGCCTCGCCGTTGTGAAGATCCCGGTTTCCGGGTAGATAGGCCAGACAGACGCTGGTTGCGACCAAAGCCGCAAAAACAAGCCCCAGCGCAGTGAAAGCCGAGGAAACACAGCGCCACCACCAGACGCCGGGAAACAAGGCGCACAGACCGACGAGGAAGAGCAGCATGGTTTGCAGCGTGCCGAGCCACAGGAATTCTCCGCTGATGCCAGCGCTTTTCAGCGCGAGAAAATCGACAATGCCGAAGGGAACCACGATGATCAGCGTGAGCGCAATCCACTTGGCTGAAAAGAGCGGCAGGAAACTCTGCGGACGCGTTGATAGAAATCGTTCGCGGCGAAGAGGCGCGTCATGCCAGAGGCTGATCACCGTGATGAGTAAGGCGAGCGCCCAGCTCGTCCAATCAATCATGGCGACAAGTTGATCAGAAAACTCCCCGGCCCAGCGGGTGCGGGCACCTAGGGCCATCGCATGCAATCCCAACAACCACGGCAGGAATGGCAGCGCACGGCGGAACTCCGCCATCAGACAGGCATGGAAGGTTTTCATGACGTGACCTCCCTTAGCGTGCGGTGTTCTCTTGCGAGGGAGATGAAGATTTCTCGCAGGTTCATCGGCCGCGCTTCGTGGCGGACGAGATTCGCGAAAACAGCGTGGCATTGCTCGCGACTACTGGATTCGTCGTAGTTCGTATCCGTGAAACGCACACTGCGTCCGCTGATGCGGAAATCGATCCAATGTTCCGGTAGTTGGGGAGGACGAAGGGTCTCATCCGACAACACGAGTTCCACCGTGCGGAAGCGTTGGTGAATGATCGCCACATCCTCTTCGAGATGCACGCGGCCGTGATCAATGACCGCCACCCGGTCGGCGAAACGATCAACCTCCTCCATGTCATGTGAGGAGATCCACACGGTCCAGCCTTCGGTTTCCGTCAGCTCTAACAAACCGCTGAGAAATTCTTCGCGCACCAGCGGATCCAGCCCGGCGAAGGGCTCATCCAGCACGACCAGTTGCGGACGGTAGGCGAGTGAGGATAGCAGCGCTGCCTTCATCTTCTGGCCTCGCGAGAGTGATTTTAGCTTGGTGTGTTCCGGCAGTTCGAAGTCGCGCAGCATCTTTTTTTCGAAGGCGCGATCCCAGTGGCTGCCATACATCGGTCGCACGTAGTTTAGCAATTGGGCGACGCTCATCCACTCCGGCATGCGCTGGTTTTCCGAAACGTAGCCGATGCGTTGCCAGTGTTCAGCTTTCAGTTTTGCCGGGGAGACACCGAGCACGTCGATGCGGCCCGCATCCGGATCCATCAGGTTCATCGCGCATTTGATGGTCGTGGTTTTCCCGGATCCGTTGGGACCGAGAAACGCGGTGACCTTGCCAGCCGGCACGTCAAGGTTCACGCCGCACAGGGCCTCTGTCTTGCGGAAACGTTTCTGCAAATCGCGGATGGTGATCATGGCATTTCAGGATTCGGGTTCGTAAAGTTTTCGGAGCAGAGGTTCTATTTCCTCCGGTGTGAGATGCAGCGCACGAGCCTCGGCCAGGAAGCGGCGGGCGCTCGGTTCCAACAGTGCGAGCCGCTGGTCCAATGGCGGTATTTGCGGTTCCTGCACGACCATGCCGACGCCCGGGCGACTGACCAGATATCCGAGGTCCTTGAGCTCCTGCACCACCTTGAACGCGGTGGTCGGGGAAATCCGCAACTCCTGGGCCAGCGCTCGCATCGACGGGAAAATGTCGCCTTCTTTCAGTTCCCCATCCGCAAAGGCCCGATGCGCCGCCCTCACAATCTGGTTGGAAACCGGCTCACCGTCGCGGAGTTGGATGGAGAATGGGAGCATTGAATGGGGTAGGTGTTATTGGTGTTACAGGTATCGTGTAACACTGCAAGGAAAAACTGCGCATCTTCCCTGCGATATCTGAGTTACGGATCAGTCGTACGCGGACGATCGGCTCTCGTATCGAATCAGAATCCGTTGGTTAGCAGATCTAACAATATCTGCTTACACCACCGCCGGGCGTCTTGGATCGTAAAGGTCGCTGTATCCTGCAGCAGCGAGTTTTTCCAGCAAGGGATCGCTTCCATGTTTCAGCTTGAAGCTGATTTCGGAGGGGTGGAGGGGAATGAGGGACCAAAAGTGCACCGGGGTTCCATCGGCGAGGTAGAGCGTGGCCAACTCTTCGCCGCCGATCGATGGCCAGGTGAGGATCATTCCGGCAAATGGCATGCCCGGCGCGAATGGTTCCGGCGGATCTCCGTTGGGAATGCTGTGTCCGTAGGAAAGCCACGATTCATATTCGTGTGGCAACCGTGCGAGGATCTTGAGCCAGCGAATCGGCCAATAGTTTTCCTCCTGCTTGAACGCCTCTTCTCCCAGTTTCCAATCGGCGGGAAGGCGGATCATCAGTTCGGCGAAACGCCAAACTTCGACTTCTTCCGGAGTTGTCATCGGAATATCGCTCATCCCGCTTGTCACCAGGCTGACCCACGGACGCTCCGCAGTCGCAGGCACGATATGGACATCGATGTGGACCGTGGTGGAAATGAGTTCGTGAAACACCCGCTCCGGAACACCCAGATGTTTTGTGATATGTTTCTCGATCTCATCCAGATTCTCCGAGATCGGAGCCACCAGGGGAGGCGGTGTTTCCGGAGTTTTGTGCTCGATGATATTGGGTTCGTAAACCGGCTTCGGCAGTTCCCGCAACACCACCACGGTAGGTGGCAGTTGAGCGATCGAGCCCTTTGCTCCCGGCTGGGCGATGCAGGGAATGTAAGGATTGTCGATTGATCCCGACTCAAAATGGTCGCCCAGAAGGACGGCATCGAAGAGCAGGAACTTGCGATTCGGAAACAGATGGGCGGGAACCGGCCTCCGTCGGTCGGGCTTGTAGGCGTCGTCGTTCACCATCGTGCACACCTCGCGCAACTCCGCCGGCACACTTGCGGGATCCTCGCCATACAGGCTCGCGATCAACTGGGCGGCGGTTTCCATTTCCTCGATCCCCGCCATGTCCAGATTTTCAAAAGTCCCGATGAGCAACGCAGGTGCCATCGCGCCCTTGGTGCGGAACAGATTCCGGTTTCCGATGATCAGGCAGCAGAGCAGGGGCTGTTGGTGGGAAAATGCAAGGTGCACATCTTTTCGCGCTGCCTTCCGGGCCGACTCGCGCCGCCATCCATAAATCAAAAACCCAATGCCCGGCAGCACGCCAATCATCGTCACCACCAAAATCCCACCCACCCAGAACGGCCAGTTTGAGCGAGGGTTGATTGCATTGAATTGCCCATCGAAAGCAGGCGAACGAAGCCAATCGATGAATTTCCGGCGCGTAGCATCCTCATCCAGCATACCGCCGGATTTTCCAAACGAGCCATAACCTGTCAATCCCTCCGCTCCCGTGATCCCCAGCCGCAGCACCAGCCAACCAAACCGCGACAATTCTCGTGACGGCCGTCACGCGGATTGTCGCAACGTAGGGGGCGGCGGGGTGGGCGGTGGATCTATTGTATGTCAGACATTTTATCAGAAATGGGATTGCGGCTGGGCGGAGTGGCTGAGCTGGAGCAGGGAGGTTCGCGACAATTTTTGTGACGGCCGTCACGTGGATTGTCGCAGGGGGGCGCGAGGGGTGAGGGGGGAGTGGGGCGGGTGGGG
>JALOTR010000006.1 GCA_025457805.1 Akkermansiaceae bacterium
AAAATTGGAGCGCGAAATTCATTTCGCCGCGAGTCTCGAACGACAACAAAGAACCCAAAGGAGCGCGTACATTCTGAGCGCTGTTCCGAGCGGACATATTGTCCGCCGGAATCCCCAAATCCGCTGCCTCTCCTCCTCCGAAATCAGGACCCCATTTCAATCTACCAATATGATCGGTGCGACATCGAAATAGATTTTATTCTCGATAAGGAAATCCCTAAATCTTCGCGAGATAATCTTTATGGGCTTGCGGCCACCAGGGCTTTTGTCACATCCTTGCTTCTCCATCGTAAGAGCGCAATCGAACTTTTCTCTCTCTTCGACTGCTTTGCGACTGAAGCGAAGGACCGGTGAAAAGTCGGGTCCTTCTACAAAAAAGTATTCATCATAATCGCCTTGCACGAGTGATGAGAGACAAAGTGGCATCAAGCTATCTGGCCGAAACAGAAAAAACTGTCCCTTTGCATTCTCGGGATCCAACCATTTGATTTCTTCGAATCCTAATCCCTTGAGCCCGGACGATTCAAGCAAAGCCTTTCCCGTCTCGTTCACAGCGAGATCGCCTGTTAAGTCAACAGCCATAAATGGAAGACTCCATTTTTTGCTTCCGATAGCACTTGCCCTGTAACCGACAAAAGCTCCATGGGTATCAGTCGCGATTGGTAGCCGAACGCTTTTTTTCGTGGACCAAAACTCTAACTTAAAGAAATCGAACTTCTCCAAGTCCTTCTTTGAATAGTATCTCACAATATTCCATGCAAGGGACCTTGGCGGGCTTCCTTTTGGAACAAGCTTGGGAAATACTTGACGGCCCATCTCCCCAAGCATTTCAAAAATCACTTTGAGGCGAGGGTCATGCTCGTTGTTGTCGAAACGAGCGTGGAATCCATATTCGCTTTTATCCAGATCCGATGGTATGTTATCACTCAGCTGATTTTCTCTGCAAAATTCAGCAATTTCATGGTAGCGCTCACGCGTCGCCAATGGGCTTTCCTTGTCGGGACGGGGTGGCAAAATGGGAATGCGAATCGTCGTTCTCATTGGTGATTTGTCTATGGACTTGGTGCGGACCTGTCGATGGATTTTGTTTGGGATTGTGATGGGCAGGGCTATCCCGGAGTAAGTTGGGACAGGTTGTCCCAACTACTATCAAGAGCGCTCTCAAACCCGCCAAATGAGCCTCAGAGCATCAAGCCTCACGCGGGGTGAAACGAGTGCAGCGAGGGTTTCATCGCGAGTTTGTTTGAGGGCTTGGATCTCGCTAGGTGACACTTGTGGATTGCGAGTGGCAAGGTCTTCGAGGCGGGTGATTTCGGCTTTTTGGGTGGACCGGGCGAGGTATGTTAGACCGCTCCTTTTCGAACCGCTGACAGAGCGCACAAACAACGGCTCAGCCCACCGGAGGATTCGGCGGTGGCCCGCTGTATCGAGGATGTCGCGGCCCATCTGTGCCGAGTGGCCATGGTATCTCATCAATGAGAGCGTAATGCCCAAGGTTGTATTTCATACCTCTAATTCCAAGTTGTTTAAACACCTCCCTAAAACGTTTGGAAACCAAAACTTCGGGTTTTCCTCGCCTCACATTTTCATAGGTCTTCACCACATCATACGCCAAATATTGATCGATTTCTTCAATCGAATAATGGAGCGCGGCAGAATGCTCACGCCCATTCAATGGCATGCATCCATCACTTAGCCCATTTCGATTCGAAGGATGGAAGACACGGCCCTTATTGTCAAACATCCAGTTCTTGCATGTAGGCAACTCGATTTCTGACGTGAGTTGATATATTGATTCGATGTCTTTTGGCCACTCAATTTCGGACACGCATCCACTCTCGGTCGAGCTTACTTTAGCAAGGGAAAGTGGTCTGAAGGAAATACCAGCCAAGCCAAAATCGGTTAATATTTTCTTCATTGCTTCGCGAACAACAATAATCTGAGGAAATGCGAACACGCCTCCGATCAAACCGCCTTTATTCTTCGTCAGTCTTGAGTTACACACAACCATGGGCTCAGCGTCATCGATAAATACAAAATCAGCGAGTATGCTACCAGTCAATGTGGCACAAGTAAACGGAGAATCCAAAACACGATCCCAATGATCACTTCTATAAATCGAATATTTCACCCCTGTGTTCATTTTCGACCGATCGATAGGAATATTTAAACCTATATCGGAAAAATATGACAATACACTCTGAATCAACGGATCTTCTAGAGGAATGCCAACCAAACTCCAACCGTATGCCGTAACATATTCTGGGAACTTGCCACAGACCAAAGTCATCAATTCAATTGGAACTCCAGTTGGAGTCCCGACTTGCCGATCAGGTTTCAATTCTATTCTGCAAAGATAGGATTCAGGCTTCATCAAATAGAAGTTCAATTTTTTCTCCAGTATTCGCAGGCCTTTCAGAAAGGCCCCAAATTGAGTTGCGGATCCAAACAGGCTTCACTTAATGCGTCAATGATAGCTCACCACCTTGAATGTTGCCCGCCGCGTAGTCCGCCAGACTTTGTTGGATTTGTGATGCGTTCGCTCTGGTGGAATGGAGGTGCAATGTGGTTTCCATGGCCTCATATTCCTCGATGGCCAGCAGAACCACTTTTCCTGCGCCATTGCGGGTGATGGTGATGGGTTCCCGGTCACGGGAAGCCGCCTCCATGAGCCCGGCGAGTTGATTTCGCGCTTCCGTATAATTGACCGTCTTCATGAACATCCCATCGCATCTGGACAGAATCCTGTCAATGATGCCGTTTGCCGATGAAGACTAGGGACAGATTGTCCCAACTACTATCAAGAGCGCTCTCAAACCCGCCAGATCAGCCTCAGGGCATCAAGCCTCACGCGGGGTGAAACGAGTGTCGCGAGGGTTTCATCGCGGGTTTGTTTGAGGGATTGGATCTCGCTGGGGGATACTTGGGGATTGCGGGTGGCGAGGTCTTCGAGGCGGGTGATTTCGGTTTCGATGGTGGCGCGCGCGAGCTCTCTAGCGGCTTCGATGTGGGTGCTGGATGCGGTTCCGGCAATCGTTTGGGCGGCAGATATCATTTTGGGGAAAAGCTCGCGGCGGAAAGTTTCCTGCATGACCAGTTTGCGCGGGTCTCCCGCGGCGAGGATGGCGGTGGGGATGGGGGCGGTGAATGGATTTCCCTGATGATCGACCACCACGCGGATGACGGTGGGGGGCAGAAAACGATCCATGTGCAAGCGCGTGGGGGCGAGGGTTTCCAAGACGAACGCGCATTCGAGCAGGATGGCCTTGCCTTCGCCGGATTTCCAGAGGGCGAAGGAGGCATTGCCGGACTCGCTGTCGAGATAATGTTCCAGCGTCCCTAACAGAATGGGGTGATCCGCCGTGAGGAAGGTGAGGTCCTCGCGGGCCAACGCGGCAGTCCGGTCAAAGGTGCCGGAGAGGCCTTCTTCCGGGAGATCCGCAAAGGCTTCGCTGTGGCGTTGGCCACGATGAAAATGATAACTCCTTCGCGAGAGGTCCGAGACATCGAGTCCGAGTTGATCGAAGAGCCGGACGACAAATCGTTCGAATCGCAAACTGTCATCCGCCGCGCGGATGTCCGCAAGCAGGGCGGCGGAATTTTCCGGAGCGGGCGCGCCGAGTTCGAGGAGTCGATCATGACCACTGGCGAGTTCCGCTTCCACGCGTTGTTTGCAGTCGCGGCTTCGATCGAGAAAGGCGCGGAATTCCTCCGGCTTATCCTCATCCAGCGCATCGAGGTCCGGCAACAGCTCCGCCGCCAGCGCGGTGGCACCCTTGAGCGGGCGGGTGAAGGCATCCAGCCCTTCGTGCAACCAACGCGCATGATACTCCGAGCGGGTTCCCACGCCGTAGGGCACGTGGATGTGGATGTCGCCGGTCTGGCCAATGCGATCGAGGCGGCCGATGCGTTGTTCCAGCAACTCGGGATCGCGTGGCAGGCCGAACAAAACGAGGTGCCGGGCAAACTGGAAATTGCGCCCCTCGCTGCCGATTTCCGAACAAATCAAAATGCGCGCTCCTTCGGGATCCGCGAACCATGCGGCATTGCGATCGCGTTGCAATAAACTGAGTTCCTCATGAAACAAAGCGGACTCGATCAGGATGATTTCCAGGAGTTTTTCCTGCACTGTGATCGATGCTTCCGGGGAACTCGTGATGAGCAGGATCTTTTCATCCTCGGGCAGCGATTTTAACAAATCCGCAAGCCATCGATACGGTGAAGCGCCATCTTCCAAGGCATGCAAATGAGGGTGACGCTGCGGAAAACCCGTCAATCGTTCACGGGTATTGCGGAACAGGACACGACCGGTGCCGAAAGAATCGATCATCTCTGCAATCAGTGCCGTCCGCGCGGATTCATCGCCAGTTTTCAAGGCTTCGAGATGTCGCAGCGCACGTGGAGAACCTTGGGTCAACTCATGCATCTGCGTGGGAATTCCGCCTTGTTTCAAGGTCTCCACGGCATCGGCGAGTGGAGCATAGGATTCGGTTTCCGTTAGAAAGGCATCGAGATCCGCATAACGATCCGGATCGAGCAGCCGCAAGCGCGCAAAGTGACCGGCAGGACCGAGTTGCTGCGGTGTGGCGGTGAGAAGCAACAAGGAAGGAATGCCACACGCGAGGGACTCGACCATCGTGTATTCTGCGGAGGGATTTCCGGGCGACCACTCGAGGTGGTGCGCTTCGTCCACAATGAGCAAGTCGAACCCGGCTTCCGCCGCTTGCTCCGCACGCCGTGGATGCTGGGTGAATTGACCGATGGCGGCGAGGATGAGTTGTGAGTCCTGAAATGGATTGTCGTCCGGATGATGCAACTCCAGCGATTCGCAACGTTCCTCATCGAAGATGGCAAAGCGCAGGTTGAAACGACGCAATAACTCGATGAACCATTGATGCACCAGCGGTTCCGGAACCAAGATGAGGATGCGGCCCGCGCGGCCTGTGAGATGAAGCCGGTGCAGGATGAGGCAGGCTTCGATGGTTTTCCCGAGTCCCACTTCATCCGCCAGCAGCACCCGTGGATGCAGGCGTCCGGCGGTTTCGGCGACGATTGCAAGTTGATGAGGAATCAGATCGATGCGGGCTCCGGTGAAACCCCGGGCCGGCGATTGGCGGATGCGCGTGTTCCATTCGAGAGCTTGCAGGCGTTGATCGAACTCACGCGGATGATCCGAGATTCCGGCGAGAAGGCGTTTTTCGGGTCGGATGAAACTCAGCGAATCCAGCAAGTCTCCTTCGCGGATGACATGTTCGTCATCATGATAACTCAGCATGCCATCTTTCTCGCTGACCCGCTTCACGGAGATGACAAGTCCGCCGCGCGAGGTCACTTCATCGCCCACATTGAAGGCCACACGAACGAGCGGCGCGGAGTCGATGGCATAGGCCCGGGTTTCCTCCGCAGCGGGATAGCGGATGACGACCTGACGGCCATCGAAGGAACGCACCACGCCGAGGCCCAGCGATGGCTCGGAGGTGGAAAACCAGCGTTGTCCGGGCGAGGGAAGCTGCATGTCTCAGGTCAAGCGTGCTTCAACGGGCTTCGCTGAAGGTGAGGCTGAGTTCGTTTTCCAGGCGCGTGATTTTCGCCCGTTCGCGCGGCTCGATGAGGACCAGCGAGATGCCTTTTTTCCCGGCCCGTGCGGTTCTCCCGCTACGATGCGTGTAGTACTCGATCTGCTCGGGCAATTGGTGATGGATCACAAATGACAGTCCCTCCACATCGATGCCACGCGCGGCAACATCGGTGGCGATGAGGACGCGGATGCGTTCTTTCTTGAAGGAGCGCATCACCGTGTCCCTTTCCTTTTGGGTGAGATCGCCTTGCAGCACATCGACAGGATAACCGAGTTTGAGCAATTGTTTTCCCAACACGATGGCACCGGCCTTGGTGCGGCAGAAGATGAGTCCGCGATCTTCTTTGCGGCGTTGGAGGAAGTTTGATATGAAATCGGTTTTTTCATCCCGTCCGCAGATTGCATAACGATGGTCGATATCGCGATTGACGATGTGGCCTTTGTCGATCTTGAGCAACTCGGGCTTGCCCTTCATGCAGTCCTTGATGAGTGCCTGAATGGCATCCGGAAAAGTTGCGGAAAACAACCAGGTGCTGTGCCGTGTGCGGGTGAGGCCGAAGATTTGCGTGAGTTCTTTTTTGAATCCCATGCTCAACATCTCATCGGCTTCATCGAGGATGAGATGTTTCACATTCACGAGAGTGAGCGCCTTGCGTTTGATGAGATCCAGCAAGCGGCCCGGCGTGGCCACCACGATGTGGGTGGGGCGTTGCAGGGCACTTACCTGGCGATCGATGTTGTCGCCACCACTCAGGACCTCGACGAAGATTTTCTCGGAAAACTTTGTGTAGCGGAAAAGTTGTTTCCCGATCTGCTTGGCCAACTCGCGGGTGGGCGCAATCACGAGACCTTGGATTTCCGCGGTCTTGGGCTTGATTTTCGTGAGCAAGGGAAGGCCAAACGCAGCCGTCTTGCCGGTGCCGGTCTGGGCTTGGGCGATGAAGTCACCGCCGTCCTTCATCAGGAAAGGAATGGCCTTCGCCTGAATTTCGGTAGGCGTGTGGATGCCCAGTTCTTCGATGCCCTGGATGAGGTCGGCGGGGATGCCCAATTCTTTGAAAGTGCTCAAAATGGTGTGCGTTTTGTGAAAGGCCGAGCCTGAGGGATGGATGGGCGGATGACGAGCCTGATCATTCGACCTTGTTCTTGCGGCGGTATTTCCACTCCGCTTCCAGATCCTTGTGCAGGATGCGGTCTGGTCCGAAGAGGCGTTCTCCGCGAACTAGGGAAATCAGGAAAAGGATGCCAATCAAGGTGCCGACGGGAAATCCCAGCAGCATGAAAACTGCGGAAATGAAACCGATCACACGCCCCCAGTTCGGACGCTTGAACATGGCGATCGAAACCACTCCCTGGAAGGCGACCATCCCCAAAAGAATCCCAATCTCCATCACCCCCAGATATTCTGTCGTCATCAGTCCGACGATCACCAACAGGACGAGTCCCGTACCCAACATCATCAACACCGCGATGGCCCGAATGGAATGCGAGTCGTTGCGGAGTTTCTTGAGCTCCCGGGTGGGCATATCCTTAAAACTCTGCCGCTCCGCCAGGATGAAGCCCGGGTCGGTAGGGGTGGCGTAGGGATTCTCGGACATGCCCGGAGAGGGTCTCAGGCTAGGTGTGAGAGGTCAAGGCGGGCCAGGCCAATTTAGCGGATATAGCGAATATAGGTTGCAATTATGGAAACTTAGGCTTAGTCATTTTGTGCCGCACAACACGGAAAATGGCTCTCGATCCAAGGATTTTCCCATGCTTACCACCCGCACCAATCGATTGGACCCTTCACTCATCCCTCCGGATCAACTGGCAAGGATGACCGAAGTTTTTGCCCTCCCGAATCCTGTGCGGCTTACAGACCGCCACGGCAACCAGACTGAGATTCCCGAGGCTTTGTTCCAATACTTTGCGCGCATTGTCAGACTGATGTCCGAGCAAAAAGCGGTTGTCATGGTTCCGGAGGAAGAGGCCTTCACGACCCAAGCCGCGGCAGACTACTTGGGCGTCTCTCGCCAGCATTTGGTCGATCTTTTGGAGAAGGGGCAAATCCCACACCACAAGGTTGGCACCCACCGTCGTGTGACTTTCAAGGACTTGCTTTCCTACGAAAAACGGCGCGACTCAACCCGCCGGGAAGCCTTGGACAGCCTTACCGATCAGGTAATTGCAGCCGGCAAGTATTTCCCGGATCACTAACAGGAATGAATTGCTCAAAAGAGAAAATGCACGCTCGATGAACACCTGATCGATCTTGGAAGGTTTCTCCCGGATTTTTCTGCACGCCTGTTGGACGATTTGAACTCGTAGGATGCTCTATCAAGGCTCCAGCCTTACCCCATTCCAATCCCCTTCTGGAATTCCACTCGTCATCTCGCAGGTTTGGCGTTTTTGTTTCCGCCACCATGCAAACACCACCACCCCTTCCCGAAAGCCCCAGCCATACGCTGGATGAATTTGTCCGTGCCACGACCCAGCAGGACAAGGGTCATGGTTTGTTTGAGAAAGAAACCGATCGTTTGTTGGAAGTGAACCTGAATGGACGGGTCAACACCAAGATGGGATCGATGGTGGCTTATCAGGGAAACATCCGTTTCACCCGTGAGGGAGCACTGGATCAGGGGCTCGGGAGCTTGTTGAAAAAGGCGGTTTCCGGCGAAGGGATGTCGATCACTTATGCGGAAGGTCAGGGCAAACTCTATCTGGCGGATGCCGGCAAGAAGGTGAGCATCATCCGGCTTCAGAATGAGGCGATTTTTGTGAATGGCAACGATGTGCTGGCCTTTGAGCCCACGCTCAAACATACGATTTCCATGATGAAAAAAGTGGCCGCGCTCTTGTCCGGCGGCTTGTTCAACATTCGCCTCGAAGGCAGCGGCCTGCTGGCCATCACGAGTCATTATGAGCCCCGCACGCTGTTGGTGACGCCGGGGAACCCGGTCTGCACGGATCCCAATGCCACGGTGGCCTGGTCCGGCAATCTCACTCCGCAATTCAAGACGGATACTTCGCTCCGCACTTTCATTGGTCGTGGTTCCGGGGAATCGTTCCAGATGTTGTTCGAAGGCAGTGGATTCGTGGTGATTCAGCCTTATGAAGAAGTGGTCGCCATGCCGCAAGGCTGAAAACTGTTAGATCATCCATCTCATGAAACTCATGCGAATCCTGCGCGCCACCTCGTTGACTGAGGGCGTTTCCTATTTGCTGCTGCTCGGTGTGGCGATGCCGCTCAAGTATGTGTGGGATTGGCCGCTGGCAGTGAAATACGTGGGCTGGGCGCATGGAGTTTTGTTCATGGCCTTGGGACTGCTGGTGCTGGTCGCGATGATCCGGGTGAAGCTGCCTTTCAAAACGGCTGTCATCGTAGGAATTGCCTCCTTGTTACCAGCAGGACCGTTTTTCGCGGATCGCCTGCTCCGCAGACACGAGGAAAAGATGATCCGGGAGTTGTCATGACGCGATGAATGGCCGACACTGCGCGCATGCAGGTCGAAAAAGTGAAATATGTGCTGTGGGCGGCGGATTGGCAGCGTTGTCTGGCCTTCTATCAGAATCTCTTCGGCGGAGTGATCTCCTTCCAATCGGAAGTCTGGAGTGAAATCGTCATCGCCGGTGCCACCATCGGCGTGCATGGCGGCGGTGAGGGCAAGCGGACTTGGACGGGATTGTCTTTTCAACTCGATGATCTGCGCGAAGGCATCGCCCGCCTCGCCGAATACGGTGGCAGCATTGCCTCGGTGCCCAATGACACCGAAGAGGATCCACTCCATCTTGCCATGTGCATCGATCCCGAGGGCAACGAGTTCATGATGACGCAGAAGCGCCATTGAGATTTTGTTAGAACAGCTCCGCCTGAATTGGCCTGCTATGGCCGGGGAGGAAGTTCTTCTTTTGCAGGGTTTCCCAGAACTTGAAGAATCCGCTGGTGCCCAGAGGGCGGAGCGCGGCGTCGCGTGGACGATCGATCAAGGCGAGGTGG
The DNA here is from genome assembly GCA_025457805.1 of Akkermansiaceae bacterium. Taxonomy (GTDB): domain Bacteria; phylum Verrucomicrobiota; class Verrucomicrobiia; order Verrucomicrobiales; family Akkermansiaceae; genus Luteolibacter. The sequence goes on from JALOTR010000006.1 coordinate 9,555, forward strand.
ATATGATGTTTTCCAAGAACCTGGAAAATCTCCGGAAGCTTGTCCGCAAGCGGCCCCACGTCCGGGCGCAGGGCGATGATTTGTTGAAGCTCATGCGAAACCGCCCATGCGAGCAGGGCATCTGCAAGTGGAGCGGAGGTGGCCGTGGAAACATCCCGTTTCCAATGCAGCGCGGCACGGGATGCGGTGTCTTGGACCGCTTGTTCCAGCCATGCCCGTTTGAGTGAAGGAAACTCCAAATCCGCAGACACGAGGATGGCATCCGCCGCACAATTTCCCAGCGGTGAGGTTTCCGGAGACAGGTCTTCCTCGTGAATCCACAGGCCGTTTTTCAATCCATCCTTCGCAGGAAAATGAGGCAGCTCCCGACACGAAACTGCATGGCTCACGGAATCGGCGGGCATGTTTGGCGTCGGGTTTTCGAAGTCCTGCCAGTGGCCATCGAATGATTCCAACAGTCCGCTTGTTAGATACTTCTCCAGATTGCTGCGCCGGGCCAGGTAGGTTTTCCCGGGCGTCTGGAGACCGGCGACCCAACGCCACGAGAGCGTGTTGGACGCCGGATCGCCATCCAACAAATGCCGGAGAAACAAATCAGCTCCTGCCTGCCATGGCAGCCGGGCCGCATGAATCCACCATGCGGCATACCACATGCGGGCGTGGTTGTGGAGGTAGCCGGTCTCGATCAGCTCGCGGGTAAAATGATCGATGATGCGGTTGCCGGATTGCAGGGACTCGATGCGCTGGAGGTGCGGATCTTGTTTGAGCAAACTGATATCATTCTGATAGTTTTCCCAAACCTGTGGCCGCAGCGAGAGCCACGATTTCCAATAACGCCGCCAATACACTTCCTGGACGAACTTCTCCACCTTGGAAAACGAATGCGCACCCAGAACCGCCGTGGCCACTTCATCCTCGGTGATCAACCGATGGCGGATGGCAGGCGAAAGGCGGGAAACACCAAGGTGGCCGGGGCGCACGTGATTGCGATCCCGCGCATACAGCGGAGCCTTGGGAACGAATTCAGCGAGTTGTGCAAGTGCATCCGCGCGGCTGGCTGGACAGATCATGCGGGAGCTTGGGCCGGAAAATCCGCGGCGCAAGGGATCAGGCCTTGGCTTTTTGCTTCGCCTCAAGTGCGGAAGTGAGCCGCTTTTTATAATCGATGATCTCGTTTTGATTCTCGAATCCCACGATGAGCGCATCGATGCATCCGAGGTCCAACACGAACTTCAAAGTCTCATCGATCTTCGCGGGATCATTGCGGAACTCGCCCTCGCCGATGAGTTTCATGCCAATGATGCCCTTGCCGGCTTCGTGGATTTTTTTCAATACGGGCACTACCACCTTGGCGGGTCCGTCCATTTTCACGCCCCAGGGATTGATGCGGGCGTGAACCACATCCACCCATGGATCCACAGCGGCGGCTTCGAGAGCGGTGAGGCTGTGACAGGAACAACCATGCGCTTTGATCCAACCTTTTTGTTTCGCCTCTTCCAAGGCATCCATGTGGCGGCGGTAGGTTTGGGTCCAATCGGCAGTGGTCTGGCAGTGGAGTTGCACGAGATCGATGTGATCCGTGCCGGCCTCTAACAGAAACCGCTCGATTACCGCCTTGCTGTCATCGCGCGGTTCGTTGTCGGGGATGCCGCCTTTGGCGTGGCACCAGATTTTCGTGACGAGGACATAACTCTCGCGCGGTTTGTCTTTCAGCGCCTTGGCGACCATCGGCAGGCTGCCGTAGGAGTCCGCGCAATCGAACAAACGCACGCCCTCATCCCAAGCGCGGCGGACGGTATCGTGGAAATTCTTTTCGCCGGAGCGCTGGAGCGCATTGCTGCGGTTGCCTGCCTTGACGCCGGTGCCCATGCCGAGAAGCGGAACCCGCAGCCCGGCCAACTTGACGCTTGGGACCTCGGCGGCATGGCCGGGCGTGCCCCACAAGGCTCCGGCGGCGCCGACGGCAGCCACTTTGATGAATTCGCGGCGGGAGGTGGAAACGCTGGGAAGATCGGAGTTCATGGTGGAGATGGCTCGCTGGTTTTCGGAGTTGGCGTGGAGCTTACCATCGCCCTCGCGGGCAGCGAGAAGAAACAGGAATCCGGAGTGAAACGGGCAGATTGTTAATTTTTCTTTATTATCAACCCATCTTCTGCATGATCCGTGGCCATCCGAGGGAGCATTCCCGAGGATCTGTCCAACCACCCCACCCTCCCGCTTTGATGAAACTCCCCCGTTTTGGGCATTGTTTTGCCTGTGTCTGCCTGTTTTCTGCATCTCCTGCGGCATTTTCCGCAGTGATCGACGTCACGCCGGGCCTCAACAACGTGCCGATCCAACGGGTGGTTTACACCATCAATGGCAGCGATGTCATCCAGACCACCGAGGCGACGGGTGTGTCTTCCGTGGGCGATAACGAGGTGCTCGTCAAAAGCATCCGCGTCAACAACAACGGTAGCATCATCGACCTCGGTCACTTCAACACCGAGGGCGCGGAAGTCCGCAACGTGAACCCCGGCCTGGTCTCGATCACCGGCGATGGAGGTGCCGGACTGCGCGGGCTGGGGGTCTACGACAATGGCGTCGTGACGCCGACCACTGCGGGGGTGTCCGCATTTGCCACAGCCCTTGCGGCGACGACCACGGACACCGACCTGCGGCACTTCACCTACTACGATTTCCTTTCCTCGAAGCCTGCGCTCGGTGTGCCGGATTACGACCTTCTTTACGTGAGGGCCATGCAGCCGGAAGACTTCCTGGTGGTTTCGGAGAGGTTTGGAAATACCTACTTCGAGGTCACGCCGCTCAAGGCCGATGGCACCCCTTATACTGGCGCGAATGTTCTGCGCTTCGGTGGCAACGCGACGACGACGGAATACACGGTGTATGACTGGAATTCCGGCTTCGCCGCATCGGGCAGCAACCCGGGTCAGGCACAGGCATTCTCGGTGGCGTCCGTTTCGAAATTTTTCGAAGGCACCTCCGTCGCTCCCGGCCCCGTGTATGGCTTCCGGATCGACAACGATGGCGAGGCAGACACGAAAATCTTTGTCGTGGGAACCAATCCGTTCAGCGACAACCCTTACAATCCCCAACTCGTTCCCGAGCCCTCGACATTCCTGATGTCTGCCGGGGCTTTGTTTTTCGGAGTGTTCCGCCGCCGCCGGTCCTGAGGGGGCGCGGGGGATCAGCGGATTGCGGTTTTCCCGTCCAGCACGAGCGATGTCATGCGCCACTCGTGAGCCTTCGCAAGCAGGGGGCGATGGATGTATTCCACGAAATTCCGTGGCCAGACCGAGCCGTCCGGGGCGGTGAAATGATTGGAAAAGGTCACATCCACATCCGCGCCTCGGGTGGCGTCGAGGCCGGTGAGGGTGAATTGGAGCCGCCGCATCAAGCCAGTTTCCTTGCCGATCCAGGCAATGACCCCGTCGGCTTCCGCAGGGCCGAATCCAGGCACGACACGGGCTGAAATCAAATCACACAGTTCGCCATCCAGCCGGCGGGGCTCCATCAAGCGGAACTCCCGCCCTGTTTCCGCCAACCAGGAAGAGCCGAACAAAAACGCCGTGTAGGCATCCGCCACCAACGCTGCCGAGCCGAGCACCTCGGCATCCGTGGAGGGAGTGCCATTGAACGCGACGCGGATTCCCGGCCGACGCCGTTCCACCACCTTCTTCCCGAGCGGCCCGGCGTGGACCTGCCTCACCTCATTCCTGCGGGGCAAATAAGTCTCCAGCGAGGATTTCCTGAAACCCGGATCCGTCAACACCGGCTGCAGCCTCACCGCCAGCGGAGCCCACTCCCCATCGTAACCCACTTTCACCTCGCGATAGCGCTTCCACGCATTGCCCGTTTTCGCAGCGGACGCCTCGACCACCCGCCGCGCCGCTGCCTCCTCCACACCCGCCACCCCGCCCGAACCCGGAACGGGAAGCGAGGAACAGGAAACCGACACCCCCATCACCAAGGCCAGCAAGCAACAACGAATCATGCATCCACCATGCACCGCTTTCCCAAAAAACCAAGCCGCCGCCCCTCCCGAAAGCAATCCGCCCCACCCAGCCGCCCCCGAATCGTGATTGAATCAGACAGAAATTCTCAGTTTTCTGCTTGCGAGAATTCCGCTGAATCCCGGGAGGCACGCTATATTCCAGAGAAACTATTGAGGTTTGCGCTTGCGGGTGGGGACGGGCTTGGGTCGGGGCGCAATTATAAGAGACAGAAATGATCAGAATTGTGCTTGTTGGGGGGTAGGTGGCTGGGGGTGGGGCGGATTGTTTTCCAGAGAAATCATTGAGATTTTTGCTTGATGGTGGGGGTGGCGGGCCAGGGGGTGATGCCGGGTGGGGTGCCGTAGCCGAGGAGGGAGACGGCGGCGCCGGGTTGCGGGAGGCGGAAGTCATAGACGCCGTAGCCGTTGGCTTTGGTGCCGCGGTAGGAGCGGCCGTCGGTGGAATTGATCATGACGGGTCGGCCATCTTTTTTCTCCGTGCCGAGATACAGGGCGACGTGGGTGATGGTGAAGGAAGGAGTGGCCGCGGGATTTTTCCGGCCCCAGAAGAGGAGATCGCCGGGGTGGAGGTTTTGGAGCGAGGGGTGATCGGGAGAAACGGCGTCTGCGGGGATGGGGTGGAGGGTGCTGTCGCTTTTGACCCATTCGCATTGTTGCCCGGAGATGCGGGGAGGATTGAGGCCGGCTTTGCGGAGGACGAAATGAATGGCTCCGGAGCAATCAAAGCCGCCATCTTCAGGTTTGGAGCCTTGCACGGTGTAGGGAAGCCAAGGCGAGTCGCGGGCCACGGAGAGCGCGGTATCGATCAGCTTCCGGCGATCCGCGGGAAGCTCCGCGTATTCGCTGAGGTCGGCGGGAGCGATCAGGGCGGGTTTTCCGTTTTTCGATTTCTCCGGAACCGCCGCGACATCCGCCTCCTGAGCGGCAATCTGCATGAGGCCCACGAACATGAGGAGAAGGGAACGAAGCAGCATGGTCGGCAAGATAGGTTCCGTGCGTGGGCATTGCAATGGACGATGCATCCGTGTCAGGCTGGGGACGTGAAACGCCCGCTTTGTTTATGGCTGGTTTGCGATGGCAAACCGGGCCACGAGAACCAATCGCTCGGACTGGCCGAGGCGATGGGCCGGGTGGTGCCGTGTGTGCATCATTCAGTGTCGCTGGGCGGGAAACGGGGGGTGATTTCCCGAATCCGCGAGGCACTGCGAGCGAGCGCCGGGCTGCCCGCACCGGACCTGATTCTAGGGGCGGGCCATGCCACGCATCCGTCGCTGTTGTGGCTGGCGAGGAAGCACCGGGCGATGAGTGTGGTGCTGATGAAACCCTCGCTGCCCTTGGGTTGCTTCGATCTTTGCATCGCGCCGCAGCATGATTTCCCGGACAACCCTCCCAAAAAGAACCTCGTCCTCACTCGCGGCGCCCTCAATCGCGTGACCCGCCGCAGCGGGGAAAAAACCGGCAAGCTCATCCTCATCGGCGGCCCATCGAGGACATACGGCTGGGATGGCGAGGCCCTGATTTCCCAACTCGCCAAGGCCACCGATCGAGGTGGCTGGGAAATGACCGACTCGCGGAGGACGCCTGATGGTTTTCTTCAGGAAGCAGCAGTGAGATTGCCCGGCGTGACCGTTTTTTCCCATGAGGAAACACCCGTGGATTGGGTGCCGCAGCGCCTCGAAAACGCGAAGGAAGTCTGGGTGACGGAGGATTCGGTCTCGATGATTTACGAAGCGCTGACGAGCGGGGCAAAGGTAGGATTGCTGCCGATGCCACGGCTGGTGGAGCATTCCCGGGTGATGGCGGGAATCGATGGCTTGGTGGCTGATGGTTTTCTGACGCCTTATGAAACTTGGGAAACTTGCCATCAGATGGCAGCCGCGCCGGAGGTCCTGCGCGAGGCCGAGC
>JALOTR010000371.1 GCA_025457805.1 Akkermansiaceae bacterium
ACCCGCTCCGTTGGCAACGGTCCCACCTGCCCAGTTGCTGGAATTACTCCAGTTGCTACTGCCGTCGGTCGTCCATGTGCCGTCAGTTGCGTATATTTGCGGGATTGGGCATAAGACCAGGGTGAGAGCAAGACCGAGAGGCGCACGTTGGACAAAGAATCTTGATTTCGGTTTCATGGGATAAGTTGAGAGGGATGGGGGGCAAAATTTTGTCCCTACATTTGCGAGCTTACAAATCTTCCGATTTGCAACAATAGGTAGGAATACCCGATTTTATTTGCTCGGTAAGTGGAGCGAGAATCTCGCAGTGAGAACGCTGTCAAAAGAGATGCAAGATTCGTTCGCCCCTTAGATCCTTGATTGAAATGGGGTAGAAATACCTATTTTCAATCTTGGTGGATTCAGGTTCCATCGGAGCAGGACCAAGTGAAATGATGAGTCTCAACGATCAGATCGAGGTGGAAACGACGTGCGGAGATCGGATTCCGGTACGTGCTTCGCCGTGTATGATTGGAAGGGCGCCTGAGTCCCACCTGCATTTTCCCGTACCCGATGTTTCCCGCAGGCATGCGATTCTGGCAATCACGGAGGGTGTTTGGTGGTTGATGGACGTGGGATCGAGGTCTGGCACTTGGCTGAATGGAAGCCGCCTGAACCAGGCGGCTATGGTAGCACCGGGAGATGTTATCGGGCTGGGATCGGTGGTTTTGAAGCTGCATGCGGTGAAAGGTCTGTCTGCGGTTCCGCTTGGCAGGGATCGGCTGCTGGGAAGCACCCATCCGGGTGAAACCGAGTGGATGATCACCCGGGATACCAAGGCGATCTGGGTGGATGGCGATTTCCGGATCCGAGGAGGACGTCCGGACGCGGCGGCATGGCTCGCGGCGTTTTATGGCGATGGAGGTAGGGATCTTCCCAAGGAATTACGCGACTGGCTGGGCAGCCCGATGGCGGAGCGGATGCCGCACGAGACGCGTGTTGGCGACGAGCGACTGAGGGTGACGCTATGTCAGATGCAGGAAGAGGAGCGCCTGCTGGTGCTGAGTCGTCTCTCTCCCGCTTTCACTCCGGAGTCCGCTCAGAAGCTGGGCCTCAGTAAGACAGAGTCCTTGGTCGTCCCATGGTTGATCCGCGGACGCAGGAACGAAGAGATAGGGCTGATTCTCGGAACTTCCACCCGTACGGTGGAGAAGCACATTGCCGGAATTTTGGAGAAACTGGGTGTCGAGACACGGACGGCGGCGGTTTGGAATATCATTGAGCGGTCGCGCGCGCATCGTTGATCAAACCGGTGGAATCCTGCGGATGCGGAGGTTTCGAAACGCAGCTTTGACAGATGGCCCGTAGTATAAAAAAGCCGTGAGTCCGAGGCCACCTGCTGTCATGGATTGCTGCGGCAAGGTGTCATGGTATTCGATGATTTTTCTTCCATTGAGCCAATGGGCAAAGCTGCCGCCGTGCGCCGTGATGATGATTTCGTTCCATTTGCCATGACGATAGGCGGACCTCAGGTTTCTCTCGTCGGCGAGATATCCCTTCACCCGCAGTTCCCTTTGGCCGTCGCCTGGCTCCAATGATGCGATTTGGCCTGGTCTGGCCATCACATCGCGTTGGGGATACCTTCTTAAACCACAGTTATGCCGCCAGTCAGGTTCGAAATCCAACTGGCAGGCGGTGAAGTCACCTGATGGGTTTCTATCGATCCGATAGCGCACCCCAAGGTTCCCGGCATCGTCGAGCGGCATCTCCAGTTTAACTTCCATTCTCAGCTCGAAATCGAAGAGATCGCGAGTATTCAGATCGAGGAATTCCCTTTGCCACTCGCTTGCATCCCAGGTCCGCCGTCCATTGATCCCTGCGATGATGCAGCCATCCTCGACGCGCCACGCATTTCCAGTGGCCGTCCATCCGTCCAGGGTGCGACCGTTGAAGATGGATTCAAAGCCTTCCTCCAGGGAAAAATCCGAGCTTCCCTTGAAAGTGAAATACCCGCCCGCCGCCAACCCGAGGCTGGCTGTGGGTAAGATTCTGAGGAAGCGGCGGCGCGTGAAATCGGCCGACGCGCATTCATCGAGTCGTGCGAGCAATGCTTGTGCGGATTTGGGTCGTTTTGCCGGATTTTTCTCCAGGCAGTCGATGACCAAACGGTCCACTGCTTGAGGGACCGGATTGGTGATTCCCATTTCCTTTTGCCGGCGCAGGATGGAAAGGGGTCGCTTCGAAAGAATTTGCGGGACGACGTGTCCGGATTGGAAAGGCGGGCGCCCGATGAGCAGTGAGTAGAGGGTTGCGCCCAGCGCATAAATGTCGTCGGTCGGTTTCGGGGCGAATCCGTTGAGTTGTTGCGGGCTCATGAAGGCAAGAGTTCCAAACCCGGCACCTGAATCTGAAAGGGTCATCAAGGTGACGGCTGCATCGGTGATCGAAGCCGATCCGAAATCCGTGAGCTTGATGCGATGGCCATCGGTGAGAATCAGGTTGGCGGGTTTGATGTCGCGATGCACCACGCCCCGCTCGTGGGAATGGATCAGGGCCTCGGCCAATTGTCGGGCGAGTGGTGCGAGTTCCTGCCATGATAAAACACCGTTTGGGGATCGGAATACGTGCTCTGCCAGCGACACCCCTTCGACATACTCCATCTCGATGAATCCCTCGCCGCTGTGGCCTTCCTGGAAGTCCAGGATTTTGACGATGTTCGGGTGATCCAGCAATTTCGCCAATGCCAGCTCGCGTTTCAGCGAGGCCGAGACGGTGCCGATGCCCCGGAAGGCAGCGTGGGGTATTTTCAATGCAATGCGCATCTGATCCTGTTCCCGGATCACTTCCCAGACGGTTCCTGTGGCCCCATCCCCGAGCCTGCGAATGACCCGGTAAGTGGAGGGAATCGCGGGGACATCTTGAGCCTCAGCAAGCCGATGAAGACTTGCAGGAGGGTTGTTTCCATCAGGTCCGTCGATCACCGGTGGCATTGCGGGGAAGCTAACGGCTAAGGCAATCGTCGCAAAACAAAATTCCGGGATGCAGGGTGCTTGTTATGTTTTCCGTGACGTAGGGCGGGGAGTTGAACATTCAAGCTGGAGGACTTAATTGTCCTTGGCATTGTCGCTGGCATCACCACTCCGATTTCAAGCCGTGGGCTTTGAAAAATGGCAAGGCGCGGTCCTTGCTGATTAGGGTATGCTTGTGGCGGATCGCATGCCAGACGAGCAAGCGATCAAAGGGATCCCGGTGATCCGGGGTGTACGGGAGCAGATGAAAGGTAGCGAGGGTTTGTGAATCCAAGACATCTCAGCGTGAGGAAAGGAAGTCGTCTTCGCTCATGCTCCAATCCTTAAAAACGGGTTTGCCACGTTTGGAGAAGAGTCCGAGTCGGCGGGCTGGAGACGGAGGCTCGCTGAATGGGGCGAGAATGGCCACATTCTCGCGCTTCCGGCCCTTCTGTAAGACCACGCTTTCTCCTTTGGCGACCTCGCCCAACAACTCGGGAAGGTGCTGTTTGAACTCGGCGATCTTTACGGTTTTCACAAGGACGAGCTGCCCGAAGTGGTCAAGTTGTCAAGTTTGGAGTCTTCGATCACTCCTCTATCTGCTCCAGCAAAAGCTTCAGGATCTTCCTCGCGGAGTCCGGGATGACGGTGCCGGGGCCGAAGATGGCGGCGGCTCCGTTCTGATAGAGATAGTCGTAGTCCTGCGCAGGGATGACGCCGCCGCAGACGACCATGATATCTTCGCGGCCGAGTTTCTTGAGTTCGGCGATGAGGGTGGGCAGCAAGGTTTTGTGACCGGCGGCGAGGGAACTCATGGCGACGACGTGCACGTCGTTTTCAACGGCTTGTTTGGCGGTTTCCTCAGGGGTTTGGAAGAGCGGGCCGATATCGACATCGAAGCCCATGTCCGCATAGGCTGTGGAAACAACCTTGGCGCCGCGGTCGTGGCCGTCCTGGCCCATTTTGGCGACCATGATGCGCGGGCGGCGGCCTTCGGCGGCTTCGAATTGTGCGATGAGATCGGGGATGTCTTTCATGTCGCCCTGGTTGCTGAATTCCTTGCCATAGACGCCGGAGATCGAGCGGATGGTGGCCTGGTAGCGGCCGAAGTGTTTTTCGAGCGCGTCGGAAATCTCACCGAGCGAGGCGCGGGCCTTGGCGGCCTCGATGGCGAGGGCGAGCAGGTTGCCTTCGCCGCCGCCGGCGCACTCGGTGAGGGCGGTGAGGGTGGCTTGGCAGGCGGTTTCATCGCGTTCGGCACGGAGTTTTTTGAGGCGTTCGATCTGCGAGAGGCGGACGGCGGTGTTGTCCACGTCGAGGATGTCGAGCGGGT
>JALOTR010000372.1 GCA_025457805.1 Akkermansiaceae bacterium
GGCCGATGCTGTTGTTGGCGTTGGTGCCATCGAGTTGGAGGCGGCGCGTGAGGTTGGTGTTGTTCGTGATCCCTGCGGCGCCAACATTGATCGCGGCGCTGCCTGCGAGAGTGACAGGGTTGTTGTCATTTCCGCCGGACATGCTGAGCGAGGGGAAACTCACGCCTGCGGTGCCGCTGGTGATGTTGGCCCCGGTGTTGACGGTCATCGTCACGCTGCTCAGGTCGAGCACGCCGAGATTGTGGAGGAAACCCGCACCGGCGGTGGCGCGCCCGGCGGTGATGGTGCCGCCATTGCCGGAACCGCTGAAGATCGACCAGGCATTGACGCTGCTATCGGTTTGCAGGTTGAGATTTCCCGATCCTCCGCCGCTGAAGCGGATGGAATTGGAGGCGGCACCGAGTGCGGCCGTATTTTGGATCACCACGTTGCCCGAGCCGCCGCCACTGAAAAGCAGGCCTTGGGGGTAACTCCCAGCGCCGGCAATGCTGCTGTTGACGGTGTTGTTGCCGGTGCCGGTGAAGGTGTTGGCATTGAGGAGCCAGAGATCGCCACCGCCGGTTTTGGTGAGCGCCGCGCCAGTGCCCGAGAGCAGGCCGCCGAGGTAGAGTCGGCCGAAGCTGATGGCCATGGTGCGGCTGGCGTTGCCGAGTGCCATGTCGATATTGAAAGTCTGCCAATTTCCGGTGCCCACCGTGATCCCGCCCGCGAGGGTGATGGCATTTCCCGTGACCGTGTTGTCCTTGATGTTGACCGGGGTGGGGGATGCACCGTCGTTGGCGGGGATGGTGATGCTGGTGGCGGTGAAGCCGCTGAGGTCGTTGGTGGAGAACGAATTCGCGGCGGAGTTGAGGAAGGTGAGTGACGAAGACCCGCTGCTGGCAGGTGGTGTGCCAGTCCAGTTGAGCGAATTGCTCCACAGGGCGGGAGTTTCCGTGGTGCCAAGGCCGGTCCAGGTGGCCTGAGCGGAGAGTTGGGCTGGGCCGGCAAGGAGTCCGGCGATGGCCATCATTCGAAATGGAGTGAGTTTCATGGGTTGTGGGAGTTTGGGGTGGAGTGAAGGGGCGAAAATTTCGCGCTCCAGCCGGGTTTGGAGAAGCTTGGACAAATTGCTCCTCCGCGTCATCCCCATCTGGGGGCGTGAGTGGATTACCCTTTCGGGCAGTCGCAGCCGGGTGGGCCGGGAGGCGGGCGGGGAGCTTTTCGGGAATTTGAAAATTTCCCTCACTGGTGGATTGACAAGCAGCTTCGGAGGCCTAGAGTTCGCGCCCCGAGCCGCCCGGCGGACGATCAACGAACCTTTATTGAGGCCACAGCCATGAGCAAACGCACCTATCAGCCCTCCAAGCGCACCCGCAAGAACCAATTCGGTTTCCGTGCCCGCATGGCCACCAAAGCCGGCCGCGACATTCTCCGCCGCCGCCGCCAGAAGGGCCGCAAGCGCCTCATTCCGAAGGGGGTCGAGCTGCAATACAGCCGCCACACCACCCAGCACAACTGATTCTCCGCGTTCCCGCCGCTGCGGGTGCTCCGTGCATCCACACCATGCGCCTTCCGCGGAAATCCAGTATGACGAACCGCGCGGACTTCGCGCGTGTGAAAAAGACCGGTCAGGCAAAGCCAGGCCGGTTTGTCATTTTGAGCACTTTGGCCGATCCGGAACTGGGGACATTGCGCACGGGATTCATCACCACCAAACGCTGTGGCAAGGCCCATGACCGCAACCTGCTGCGCCGCCGCTTCCGCGCGCTGGTTCAGGCCCACGCCCCGGCTTTTGTGGAAAAAGCGCGATTTCTCGTCACCATCGCCCGGCCGGGGGCGGCAGAGGCGACTTTTGCCGAGCTGGAGGCCGACTGGTTGCGCCAGGCACGGCGGCTCGGCCTGCTTCCCAAAAATGATGCCAGCCCGTGATTGCCCGATTTCTGAGCGCCGTGATCCGGTTTCTGATCCGCATTGTGTATCAGCGGATACTCGGCCCGATGCTGCATTTTGCGGGTGGTCCGGGGTCGGGTTGCCGGTTTTCGCCGACCTGTTCGAATTATTTTCTCCAAGCCGTGGAGCTTCACGGGCCGCTCAAGGGCTCGTGGTATGGAATTTGCCGGATTTTCCGCTGTCATCCATGGGGGGGCAGTGGTTATGACCCCGTCCCGCCGGCCGGAACTTCGGACGCCACGAAAAAATCCTGCGCCTGCCACGGCGATTCGCCCCACACTTAACAATTTCCCACTGCAACATGTACGATCGTAAAACCTGGGTTGTTCTCGCCATCTGCGGCGGGTTGCTTGCCGCCAACCTCTATTATTCCACCAAGACCCAGCAGGCCCGCGCCGCCCAATTGGCCCGCGAGCAGGCGGTGGCCAAGGAAAAGGCCGCCAAGGAAGGTGTGCCCACATCGACCACCGCCGGGCTCACCGTCGAGCCACCGCCGCCTCCCACTGAGGAAGAGTTGGTGGTGCTGAAAAACGACGAGGTCGAGTTCACACTCTCCAACATCGGCGGCGGCATCAAACATGCGGATTTCCTCCGGGAGTTCGAGGTCGGCAGCAAGTCGAGCCGCGTGCAGATGAACCGTTTCGGCAGCGGCCCCATTGGCGGGCTTGCGGGAGCCGGGGAGACCTTGGAAAATGTCCCCTATGCCTACAAAGAGGACGAATCCGTGCCCGGCAGCAAAGCGGTTTACATCGCCAAACTTCCCTCCGGCCTCATCGCGAAGAAGACCTTCACCCTGAACCAAGGCAAGGAGCCCGGCGCGCCCTACCTGATCGATTTCGACCTCAAGCTGGAAAACACCGCCGCCACCGCGCTCAACCTCAAGCAGTGGAGCATCTTCATGGGCGAGGCCTCGCCGCTGTATCAGGCGGAAGTCCCCCAGCAGACGGGATTTTTCTGGCGTGAGGGCGGCGACATGCACTTCACCGACGGCGGCACCTTCAAGGGCGGGATGTTCAGCTCCGCCAAATCCTTGGTGAACAGCCCGGAAGGCGAAACCCTCCAATACGCCGGCGTCACGAACCAGTTCTTCGCCACCGTGCTGCGGCCGAAGGAACCGATGGTGACCACCTTGTGGGCGAAGTCCTCCCAGGTGACCATCAATGGCGGCACCTCGCCCGTCACCTCTGTCCGCGCGGGTCTCCGCCTGCCGGATACCGAACTCCAGCCTGCGGAAAACAGGTCCTTCAGTTATCGCATTTTCGTCGGCCCCAAGCACAACCCGCTGCTCCGCAAAATGGAAAAGCACTGGGGCGAGGGCTGGGGCGATGTGATGCAATACGGCTGGTTCTGGTTTGTTTCCCGCCCGCTGAATTTCCTGCTCAACACCTTTCACAGCCTGCTCGACGGCGCCGCAAGCAAATGGTCGTGGGGCCTTGCGATCATCCTGCTCACCATCACTGTGCGCATTCTCATCTGGCCGCTGCACGCCAAGTCCACGCACACGATGAAGCGCATGGCCAAGCTCAAGCCGGAGATGGACAAGCTGAAGGAAAAATATCCGGACGATCCCAACAAGCTCAACACCGAGATGATGGGACTCTATCGGAAATTCGGCATCAATCCGCTCGGTGGATGTCTGCCGATGTTGATTCAGATTCCCATTTTCTTCGGCTTCTATCGGATGTTGCAGTATGCCGTGGAGCTCCGTGGCCAAGGTTTCCTGTGGGTGGACGATCTTTCACAACCGGACACGCTCACGCATTGGTTCGGCATTCCCATCAACATCCTGCCGGTGGTGATGGCCATTTCCAGTTTCCTGCAAATCAAGATGACACCGATGACGGGCGACAAGATGCAGCAGCGCATCATCATGTTCATGCCCTTCATATTCTTCTTCTTTTGTTATAACTTCGCTTCCGCTCTCGCACTTTACTGGACCACCCAGAACATCTTCTCGATCGGTCAGACCTGGCTCATGAACAAGGTGCCCGAGCCCGAGCTCAAGCCCGTGAAGAATGCCGGCAAGTCCTGGGTCCAACGCATGGCGGAAAAACAGGCGGAACTCCAAAAAGCCAAACAGAACGGCACGCCCGGCAACCTCCGCGACGTCACCCCGCCGGATAAAAAGAAGCGCCCGCCCCGCACTGGTGGCTGAAAACGCGTCCGCCTGGTCGGGAGGCTCGGAGCACTACCCTGAAAAGTCGAACGTCGTCCCCCCCCCCGGAAGGACGACGTTCTTTTTCTCTCCTAGCAACACCCGTTAGTGCGCGCACCAGAGAGTCGTTTCGCCTTGGCCGGAGTCCATCGTGAGATGGATCGGTTCCGGTGAAATCCTGAGTGGCGGCTGCCTGACTGGCTCTGGTGGTGAAACTGAATTCCGCCCGTCGG
>JALOTR010000373.1 GCA_025457805.1 Akkermansiaceae bacterium
TTCAAACTCCGCCGCGTTTACTACTCCGCCTTCAGCCCCATCCCGGAGCCGTCCTCGGTGCTGCCCATCAAACCGCCACCCCTCGTGCGCGAACATCGCCTCTATCAGGCGGACTGGCTGATGCGTTTTTATGGATTCCGCACCTCGGAAATCCTCTCTCCAGAGACGCCCAACCTCGATCTCGACCTCGATCCCAAACTCGCCTGGGCCTTGAGAAACCGCGCCGAGTTTCCGGTCGATATCCAAAAAGCCACCCGCGAATCCCTGCTCCGCGTGCCGGGATTGGGCGTGAGAAATGTGGACCGCATCGTGCAAATCCGCAGGCACACCCAGATCCGCCTCGCTGATCTCGTCCGCATGCGGGTGCCCTTGAAAAAGGTGCAGCCCTTCCTCATCACGGCGGATCACAATCCGTCCCGCTACTTGCTCGACTCGGAAACCTTGCGGGCGCGTTTCCTGCCACCCGCCCGCCAGCTCGAACTTTTCACCAGCCATGAGATGCGTTGATCCGGGCGACAATTTCCATTCTTGGCGGGGCGCAGCGCGGGACCTGATCGAATGCGGCGTCCGGCCTGATGAAATTCTGTGGGAAAAAGAGCAGGGACTCTTCCGTTCGATGTCCAGCGTGGTCCGCGAAGGCCCGGCTCCGACGCCCGTCAAGGTGCCGCAGGATTTCATCGAACTCGCCAAATCCGTTTCCTGCCACAAGGACCCCAGCCGCTGGGGCCTGCTCTACCGCATCCTCTGGCGCCTCACCCGCGGCGGGGAGAAGCACCTTTTGGACATTTCCAGCGACCCGGATGTCAGCAAGGCCATCCACCTCGAAAAGAACGTTCGGCGGGAAATCCACAAACTGCATGCCTTCGTGCGCTTCAAGGAAGTGCCAGCCCTCGAAGGCAGCGAACGCGAGCGCTACGCCGCCTGGTTCGAGCCCGAGCACTGGATCGTCGAGCTGGGAACCCCGTTTTTCCGCAAACGCTTCGCCAATATGGACTGGAGCATCCTCACCCCCAAAGGCTGCGCCCACTGGGACGGGATCGAACTCCGCTTCACCCCCGGCATCGCGGAAAATCCGCTCGCCCACCCGGACGATACCGAGACCGCGTGGCTCACTTACTACCGCAGCATTTTCAACCCCGCCCGCCTCAAGGTGAATGCCATGCAGGCGGAAATGCCGAAGCGCTATTGGAAAAACCTGCCCGAAGCCGCCCTCATCGAGGAGCTGATTTCCAACAGCAAAAACCTCGTTTCCCAAATGCTCGATGAGACGCCCCGGCCGGTGAAACCCAGGCCCAAAAACGCTTATCTCGATCACCTCCACGCGCTCAACCAGAACCCCGCCGCAGCGGATGGTTTCGGGATTGAACCTCCTTCCGAAGTCCCCTAGCCTCTTCGCCATGCGCATGTCTCCCAAGCTTCTGTGGTGCCTGTTGGCCGGGGCGCTCGCGCTCGCCGGAGCCAGCTCCTGCCGCAAACCCGGGGAAGCGGTAAAATCGGACCTCGAACAAGCCGGTTACTCGCTCACCCCCGCCGATTGGTTCCGCGCCACTCGCGGAAACGACGTGCCCGCCCTCAAAAAATTCATCGCCGGTGGATTTGCCTTCGAATCGCTGGATGAATCCGGTGACTCCGCCCTCCACGCAGCCGCCGCCGCCGGTGCGCAGGACTCTGCGGATTTCCTGCTTGATCGCGGCATCCCCATCGACCAGCGCGGCGCGCTCGACCGCACTCCGCTGATGTCCGCCGTCCTTGCCGACCAGACCACCATGGTCCGCTGGCTCCTTCGCCAGGGCGCGGATCCCCGTTTGAAAGACAAAGAGGGCTACGCCCCGCTGCTGCTTGCCGTGCGCGAAGGCAAACCCGGCAGCGTCGCCGAACTCACCCCCTACACCCGCGAAAACCTCGATGCCGCCATCCTGCTGGCCGCGCTGGTTGGCCAGACGGATTCCATCGATACCCTCACCAACTACGGAGCCTCCGTCTATGCCCGCATGGAAGATGGCCGCACGCCGCTGATGATCGCTGCGGAAAACGGCCATGCCGAGGCAGTGAAGCTGCTTCTCGAAATCGGTGCCAGCCGATTCTCCATCGACGCCGCCGGGAAAACCGCCGCCGACCTCGCTACCGAAGCCGGCCATGCAGAAATCGCCGCCCTCATTTCCCGCGAACCCACTGCCGACGATCTCGCGCTGGAATCGCCCGAGCAAGTTGCCAAATCGATGGACGCCTTCGTCGATGCCGCCATCGCTCCCGGTGCCCCAGAAGATGCCGGAAATGCAGCAATTCCCGCAATCGCCGCATCTCCCGCCAACCCAGCCGCATCACCCACGGACACCCAGGCGACCCCCACCACCACTCCCACCACTCCCGCGCAGCCCGTTTCCTCCCGCCCCATCGAAGGCCAGACGCTCAGCGCCGCCGTGCCAGCCTCAGCCGTCGCCAGCAACCCGGGTTCGCCCGCTGCCCCGATCGAGCCCGCAACCGCCTCAGCCACACCCGCCGCCACTCCAACCCGCCCAGACACCTTCGCCTTGCCTCCGCTCGTGATGCGCCACTACCGCGAGCGGGAAATCCCTCTCCAGGTCCGCTCCGTGGAAGGTGAAACCGCCACCCTTGCCCTTCCCGCCGCAAGCGGCAGCCCCACCCGCGAGGTGACCGTCCGCAGCGGAGAAGCCCTGCCCGGCACCCGCCTCAAAGTCGTCCGCGTCCAACGCCGCATGGAAGACAGCAAGCTCAACCTCGGCCAGCCCACGGAAGTTTCCGTCATCGAAGTCGAGGACACCACCACCCAGGCCCGCCGCGAGTGGATCTCCGGCGTTCCTGCCATCGGCCACGATCCCATCGCCCTCGTCGAGGACGCCGCCACCGGTCAACGCTACACCGCCACACCCGGCCAGCGCTTCAAAAGCGCGGAAGGCGTGGAATACATCATCTCCGACGTGCGCCCCAGCCAACTCGTCATCGAAGACGTCGCCACCGGAGCCGTGCAAACCATCCCACTCCGCGGCCCACGCGGATGAAATCCTCCCCAGCCACCATGGAAACCGAAACCATCATCGACCACGGCGAACCCGTCCGCCAATTCTCCGTCATGCTCCCCAACCGCGCGGGAGCCCTCGCCGCCATGGTCAAGCTCATGCGCGCCTCCGCCATCGAGGTCATCGGCCTCAGCGTGCAGGACTCGCGGGACGCCACCGTCGCCCGCCTCGTCGTTTCGGATCCGGAAACCGCCGAGCACCTGTTCATCGAAAAAGGCATTCCCCACGCCACCTGTGAACTCGTCGTCGTCGCCCTCAAGGAATCCGGCCCCGGCCTGCTCCAGTGCCTGGACACACTCATGATCGCCGAAACCAACATCGACTTCGCCTACGCCCTCATGCCCGCCCCCGGCGGCCACTCGATGCTCGCCATGCACGTCGAAGACTACGAATTCGCCGTCGCCATCCTCCACCAAAGCGGCTTCAAACTCCTCTACCAGGAAGACCTCAGCCGCTGAGGCATGATCCAGCGTTGTGTCCCACATCATCTCCGGGTGACGGGGTGGGAGCGTGGAGCGTGGAGCGTGGAGCGTGGAGCGAGGAGCGTGGAGCGTGGAGCGAGGAGCGTGGAGCTTTGAGCAGGGAGCAGGGAGCAGGGGGCAGGGAGTTTAAAATCTTCACTTCTTCAGCACCAATAGTGCGAAACATGCCAGCCCAGGGCAGCGCCCTGGGTCCTAGGAACTCTACCAACACCGAGCCCTGAAGGGGCGGTCCAATTGGATTCACGCCCGCTCCCGCATCATCAGAACCGTAGCTGGGACAACCTGTCCCAAGCCCTCTCCAAGTCCCCGGCGTCAACCCTGCCTTCCAGACACATGCTTCCCTCAACTTCCAGAAAGCATCGAACCACCATCGATGTTTCCCCAAAGCTCTCTATGCAATTTCTCCAGCCAAACTCTTCGTTAGCAACTGACTCTTCAGACTCAAGTTACGCCCAGAGACTTATCGCGTTCGGCCGATGGAAGAGAGGTCATTCTGTTGTAATTCGAGAACCGGCACCAGCGACCTGATTCCAGCAGATCTTTAACGGCTTGCCCGTTTAGAAAATCCGCGAAATGCGCAACCCCAACCACATCGGCAAACACAAAGGCTTCATTGAGCTGCCAGGGTCCTTAGGCATCATTCGAGCGAGGGATAAATCGTCATTTACTCGAACGCAACCTCCACCCTCAGGAAGCGGGCCTCACCGAGCGGCTGTTCGATTGTTACACGCTCCCAAGTTTGATCGATGGAAGCTACAGTGACCGCACCTGTGGCGGCTTGCCATAAGTCGTTTG
>JALOTR010000374.1 GCA_025457805.1 Akkermansiaceae bacterium
CCCTTGAGCGTGACGGTTGCACCGCTGGTCCAGTAGCCGCTGACATCGCGATTGAAGGTAGTCGAGTTGTTGTCGCCGCCTCCGGTTGAGGCGGAGTCGAAGATAAAGTTCGGACCGAGAACTGTCGTCACGTCGCCGAGCACGATATCAGCCGCGTGAGCAGCAGGTATAGAAGCGAGCAGAAGGACCGGGAAGAGGATGCGTGATTGTGCCATCTGGAAGGGTTTGCAGTGAAAGGTGTGGGCGCCGTAGATCAGCGGCGGCTGATCAGGCCAGGCATCCCGCTGAAGCCGAGATTGGTGATGGTGGTGATGTCATTGCCGCCGGTAGCTGCCTGATTGAGAAGATAGCTGGTTCCCAAGGTGGTGAGATTGCCTATGGAGATCGTGGCGCCATGGGTGGAGAGGCCGGATAGTGCGAGGGGGATGGCGGTGAGAGTGGAACTGGTCGGAAGTTTCATTGAGTTTTTTGGGTTTAGGTTGGAATGATATCTTGTGGAAACCGCCAAAATCCCATCATCCTTCAGTGGATATACCGCTGGCTGCGAAATCTCACACAGAAAAATCGAGCGTGTATATTTTGAGGGAAAATCCGTGAGATTTCGACTGGTGCGACCTATTGTAAACGATGACTGGGGACGAAATCACCGATGCGATCCAAAGGGTGCTCGCGGGCAACTCCGCGGAGTTCTCCGTCTTGGTGCGGGAATTCAGCCTGCCGGTGCGCTCGTTCATCCACGCGCGGGTGAGAAACGCAGAGGATGCGGAGGATCTGGCCCAGGAAAGCTTCATCGCGGCGTTCCGCGGATTGGCGAAGTTCGAGATAGGTCAGTCGTTTGAGGCGTGGCTGATGGGGATCGCGCGGCACCGGGTGCAAGGGCATTTCCGCGAGGAATGGCGCCGCCACAGGACGAGCGAGAAGTTCCGCGAGGAATGCCTCGTGAGAATTGGCAGCGAGCTTGATGGAATGCAACAGGATGCAGGCAACGATGCGCTCAAGCGCCTGATGGACTGTGTGGAGAAGCTGCCGGAGCGCATGAGGCAGGTGATTCGCGCCCGGATGCGCGCCGAGGACGGCACGAAAACCGCCAATCTGCTCAACACCACTCGCGGCGCGATTTACATGATTCAATTGCGGGCTAACAGCCTGCTGAAGGATTGCATGATGAAAGGAACTCAATGAATCAGGAAGCCACAGTCGCGAAACTTCTTGAAGCCTGGCAGGACGGTGGAATTTCCGAAGCCGAGGAAGCCGAGTTGCTTCAACTCCTCGACGAGGATGCGGAACTGCGCCGCTGTTTCGCGGAGCAAGTGATGCTGATAGGAGCCGTGCGCGCCGCCGCGGAAGAGAACCCGCGATGGTTGGCGCTTTTTGATTTGATGGAAAACCGCGGGGACAGCGCTGGAACCAAACTTCTCTCATTCGAAGACGCCATGATGGAGCGGATCTCGCCTACAAAACCCGGCAGGTGGTACCGGTCCTCCGTCACGCTGGCAGTGGCCGCCGCGGTCGCATTGCTGCTGGCGGGTTCGTTTTTCTTGAAACCACGCTGGTCGGGGGATTCTGACAAAGCGGTCCTTGTCCCTGCCGATCCGCAGATTGCCGCCGTGGCGGTGGTGATCGGAGCATCGCCGGGGACCGGACAGGATACGGGGACTTTCCTCAGACCCGGACTGATCTCACAGAATGAGGGCTGGCTAACGCTCCAGACTCTCAATGGTGTGTCCGTCACACTTGATGCGCCGTTCCGTGCAGAGATATTGAATTATGACCGCATTCGCTTGGACGAGGGACTGGCCCGGGTGCACGTGCCGGAGGGAGCTGAAGGTTTTCGCCTGGATTCGCCTGCATTTGACGTGGTGGATCTGGGCACCGAATTCGCTGCTAAGGTGAACGCCGATGGCACGGGGACCTGCCGTGTGTTCGATGGCAAAGCGGATGTTTCCTTGCTGGATTCGATCGGTGAAGTGAAGCGGACTCAACGCCTGACGGCCAATGAGTCGGTCCGGGTCAATCCCGCCAAGGAGGACATGCGGAAAATCCAGGAAAACAATGGTGACTATCCGGAAATCAAACAACCTCCGCGTCCCAGGCTTGCATTGCCTTCGACCTATGCCGCGGAGTTGATGGCGATGGGGCCGAGCGGGTATTGGCGCTTTGAGGAGATACTCAATAAGGAAGTGCCCGATGAGGTCCCAGGCGGAGCGCGCCTCCTGGCCTCCGGTTCCGCTGCTATCGCAAGCGAGAGTGGCGGGAACCATTCCGGCGAATTGACAAAACGCTGGCAAACCGAATTTTTTCAGATTCCGAATCGGAATGTTCCGATGTTGCAAGGAGACTTTAGCATCAGCATGTTTGCCCAATTCAATTGGTTGCAGAACTTCGCGTTGATCTCAGCGATGCGTCATGACAAGAGAAGTCAGGGGAATGCCTTCATTCTTCAATCCTATGCGGCCTTTCGGCGGTCCGGCCAGAGTGGGACCGGCCTGCATGCTGTGTTGCGCGATCCACCTGCATGGGAAGGCGGCGTCGAGGTCTTCGGCAATACTCTGCTGCGGCCGCTTCATTGGTATCATATCGTAGCCAATCGCAAGGGTGACCAACTCTCCCTCTATCTTGATGGCACTATGGTGGGGAGCGAGACCATTGGAACGATGCCGGTGGACTATCGGCAGATTTTCGTGGGCCGACTCAATGGCAATGCCTCTCAGTCGCGGATGGAGGCTCGCGGGCTTGTGGGTCACATCGACGAGCTCGCAATCTTCCCACGGGCTCTATCGAACGAGGAAGTCCGGAAACTTTCTTTGACCGCGAAGTAGTCGAAGAAATCGAAGAGGCCACGACGCCACGATAGCGCGGCTTCACGGTCGAGTGGTAAATGAAGAGGCCGTAGCGTAAATCACACCACGGCCTCAAATTGGAGCAGGGTGGGGATGGAATCAGGGAACGTCGGTACCCACGACCCTGAAAAACTCCTTGCCGCCAACAGCCGGCGTCAGCCCAGTTGCGGAGAGGTTCAGGTTGTCCAGCACGCTGTTGGTCGGCCAGGTCCAAGTGATGCGGGTGCCAGGAACTTCGGTCCAGGAACCGGGAAGCAATGTGGTCGAGCGCTGGATGAAATATGACTTTGCCTGTGCGCCGTTGATCGTGAACGACACATCGTAATTCCCGCCGTTGTTCACCACACCTGAAGTCTTTTTGACGAAGAAATCCGCCGGGTTGTTTGGATTTGTGCCGATGATTGCCTCGTCCGCGTCTGATAGGCCGTCGGAGTCCGCATCGGGCACTCCATCGACGGGCGTGCCGACCGCGCTCGCACTGGGCAGCGACTCATTGCTGCCGATCACTGCGGTGACCTTGTAATAGTAGGTGGTCTCGTTGATGACGTCGGTATCCAAGTAGGCGCTGGTCGCCCCGGTGTTTGCGAGGAGGGAGAATCCGGTGGTGGATGATACTGTGGAGCGATAGATGTTGTAACTATCCGCCGTCGGGGAGTTGTCATTCCAATTCAAAGCCACCTCTGCATTTCCGCCAATGGCGGTCAATCCGATGGGCTGGGCGACAGGGGTTAGGTTCTCATGGATTTGTAATCCTGAAATGCCACCAAAAGTCGATGGGGCATCCTCATCAGTGAGTTCCGGAAAAAGAGCGGCAGTCACAGGGCCCCAATTGAATGAGATCTGGCCGCTTCCAACTGCGATTGCTGTATGGGTAATGAAATGGGCGCCCCGAGTCAGTGTGACAAGTCCTGCGGGATTGCTCGTTTGCTTGCTGATGCCATTCAGTCTGACACCGCAGTTTTGTCCTGCGGTATCACCGTATCCATACACGTAGAGGTCATAAGAACGACCGGAGGCCAGGCCCGAGATCGTTACGGTGCGTAGCGAGTTGCTCCACATATAGTCTTGCATCAGTTCGACGCCGCTTGTCAGCGTGCCCCCGCCGGAGGCTGGGCCGTTCACACCAGTCGGGTCGCTGAAAGTTCCGGAAGCGGCGAAGGTCATTCCAACAGTGGTCGCCACGTCAGCACTTGACTTGACGGCCGATGCGGGTGAATTCCCGTTGGCATACGAGTTCCACTTGCTGCCGGAGTCCGGCGCGGCGGCGGTGCCGGAAAAGACCGGGCCATTTCCGAAATCCACATTGACGATGAGTGTTTCCGCTTGCCCTTCAACCTCGCTGCTTTCTGGAGACACGTTTGCCGAGGTATTGGTGGCGGTGACGACATAGTAATAGTTGGTTCCGTTGATCACGGTGGTATCGACGAACTCGCTGCCGAGGATGCCGCTGGCGA
>JALOTR010000375.1 GCA_025457805.1 Akkermansiaceae bacterium
CTTGAGATGCACGGCTTGCTCGATCTGTGAAAAGGAATGTCCGCCGCAATGCATTTATATCATTCTGGATCGGGATGAGAACGGGAAATCCCTGAAACGGCCCAAGGTATTCGATATCGATCTGTCGGTTTGCATGAACTGCGGGATATGCTCCGAAGTCTGTCCCTTCGATTCCATCTATATGGACGGACAATACGAGATGAGCACGGACGACCGGTTTGGCGGCTTGTTGTTTGGCTTGGATCGTCTTGCAAAGTCCGCCGAATACCACATGCAACTTCGTCCGGTGCAGGCATCAGAGGTGATGGCGAAGCGCAAGGCGGAAGAGGAGAAGAAGGCGGCAGCTGCTGCCGCCAAAGAGGCAAAGTCAAAAGCCGCGGCTGAAGGGAAAGGAGAAGATGCATGATAGCAGGAGATGCACCATCATTGCTTGCGCCTGAGTGGCTTCCTCGATTGCCACAGCGACTGATTGAGATGTTGCTTGAATATCTTGGCGCGTCGGACTGGTTGATTTCACTGGCAGGCATGGCTGTCGCCGCAAGCACCGTGGTGGGCGTGTTTGCAGGGGCTTTTGCGCTGCTCTCGCTCATCGAGCGCAAGACCCTTGCCCGGGTGCAGAACCGTATCGGGCCGAACCGTGCCGGTTGGTTTGGAATCCTCCAACCGGTAGCGGATGGAATCAAAATGCTCACCAAGGAAGATATTGTTCCCGCCAAGGCGGAGAAGTGGCTTCATCTGCTCGCACCCATCCTCATCGTGGTGCCGGCGATCCTTGCTTTGGGGGTCATTCCCTACGGACGCGAGTGGATACCAGTGCCGCTGGAAACGGGTTTGTTGTTCTTCTTTTCCATCGGTGCGATGACCGAGCTTGCCATCTTCATGGCAGGTTGGGCGAGTGGATCCAAGTTTCCCATGCTGGGTGCGATGCGGGCCATTTCCCAGATGGTGAGTTATGAGCTTCCTCTCATGATTTCCGCGCTGGCGGTGGTCATGATGACCGGATCCTTGTCCTTGCCGGAGATTGTGAATCAACAGTCAGGCTTTCACTTTGGCTTCATCCCATCGTGGAATCTCTTCACTCCTTGGGGGCTGATGGCGGGGCTTCTGTTTTACACATGCAGTATCGCCGAGGCCAACCGCTGTCCCTTCGATCTTCCGGAAGGTGAGTCAGAGATCGTGGCGGGTCACATGACGGAATATTCCGGATTCAAGTATGCTTTGTTCTTCATGGGAGAATACCTCGGTCTGTTTGCGATATCCGGTCTCGGAATCACCTTGTTCCTTGGCGGCTGGCAGGCACCCTTGCCGGGCTTGGATATCATTCCGTCGTGGGCATGGTTCTTTGCCAAGCTGGCCGTGGTCATTTTCACCTATCTCTGGGTGAGGGCGACCTTTCCACGGGTTCGCATCGATCAACTGATGCGATTTGCGTGGCTTTGCATGATTCCGATGGCCTTGCTCACGCTGCCCGCCGCGGCGATCTGGCATTATGCCGGCCGCGGCATGATGGGTTGGCTTTTTACCTTTCCCTTGCTGGCGCTACCATGGATAGCCATGGCGGTTTTTTACAACAGGCGTTTCGCTCCCGCGACCCGCATTTACCGCTTCGCCGAATGATTGCGATCCTTATCCTCGCCCCGCTCATCTTGCTGGCCGCACTCGGTGCGGTTTGGAAGGCGCGTCCGGTTCACGCTGCGTTGCTGCTCGCATTGGCCTTGGCTTTGAATGCGATGCTCTACCTTGCGATGGGGGCGGATTTCATCGGTTTGGTGCAGTTCATGGTATATGTGGGTGCAGTGGCGGTGTTGATTGTATTTTCTCTTCTGATCACGCGGCCCGGCGATGAGAAGGCAGAGTTGGACCGGAGGCCGGGTTCAGTAGTGACCGGCCTCGCCTGCACGCTGCCGTTGCTGGTGAGTCTTTGCTTCATGATCTCACGACTTCCAGAGATCGGTGCCGATGCCCATCCGTTTTCCGGCTTTTCGATCGAAGAACTCGGTCTCACCTTGTACTCCACCCATGCTCCGGCGGTGATCGCTGTCGGTGTCATGCTGACAGCGGTCATGATCGGTGCCGCGTTGTTCGCAAGGGATATCGGAGGAAAATCCAAGCCCCCTTCAGAATGATGAATCCTCTTGCCCTGCTGCTCACGCTGTCTTCGATCCTCTTCACGCTGGGATTGTTCGCCGTGCTCACCCGGCGGAATGCGATTCTGATCCTTGTGGGCATTGAGCTGATGCTGAACTCGGCCAATATCAACTTCATCGCCTTCTGGAGATATGGCCCGGTGGATGTGGATGCGACGGGACCTTTGTTCCTGTTGTTTTCCATCGCCATTGCCGCGGCTGAAGCTGCGGTGGGGTTGGCGATCATCCTGATGGTCTTCCGGCATACCCGCTCCACGGATCTCAACAAACTCGACTCGCTGCATGGTTGAATTCCTCAAACCACTTCTGCCCGAACTGCTTTGGTGTATACCAGTGCTTCCTTTGCTTGCAGGCGGCATCATTTCATTGTCGGGCGATCGCAGGGGGCGGACCGCATCGCGCCTCGCCTTGGGTGCCTTGGGGGTATCCGGGCTCTTGGCGTGGACTGCGCTGGCTTGTTGCATCAGCGAGACTGGTTTGAGGCTCGCTACCTCGGTGGAGTGGTTCACGTTCGGCGATGTGAAGCTTGAGGTCGGTCTGTTGCTCGACCCAATGAGTGTGGCGATGGCGGCGATGGTAAGCTTTGTGGCATTCTGGATTTTCATCTACAGCATCCGCTATATGGAAGAGGAACCACGCTTCGGGCGCTTCTTCGGGTTCCTCTCTCTGTTTTGTGGAGCCATGTTGATGGTGGTGCTTTCCAACAGCCTGCTCCTGCTCTTCATGGCGTGGGAATTGGTGGGGCTGGCTTCGTATCTACTGATCGGTTTCTACTATCATAAGCCGTCCGCTGCCGCCGCTGCGCAGAAGGCATTCATCACCACCCGGATCGGGGACATGGCGTTTTTCATCGGGATGATCTGGTTATATGATCAGACCGGCACCCTGTTGTTTCATGATTCGGGCAATGGCCTGCTGGAGTCCGGTGCATTGGCATCGCTTGCCGGCACCACGACGATCGGCGGACTGACTGTTTCTGCGGCGGCATCGCTGCTGCTATTGATGGGTGCGATGGGAAAATCCGGTCAGGTTCCGCTTCATACCTGGCTGCCTGATGCAATGGAAGGGCCCACGCCGGTTTCGGCATTGATCCATGCCGCCACCATGGTCGCGGCCGGCGTGTTTCTGGTGGCCCGTTGTCATCCCATCTTCGCCAATGGCGGAGACCTGACGCTTCCCTTGACTGCTTGTGCCTGGGTGGGAGGAATTACGGCACTGTATGCAGCCTTGGTGGCCGTGGCACAGACGGATATCAAACGCATCCTCGCGTATTCGACAGTCTCCCAACTCGGATTCATGATGGTGGCGCTTGGAACAGGCGGTGTGGGCGCTGCGATGCTGCATTTGATTGCACATGCGTTTTTCAAGGCACTCCTATTCCTTTCCGCGGGTTCGGTGATTCATGGATGTGATGGCGAACAGGACATCCGGAAAATGGGCGGATTGAAAACTTCGATGCCGCGGACTTTCATCGCATATGCGGTGGGAATGATGGCCCTATCCGGATTTCCTTTTGTGTTCTCGGGTTTCTGGAGCAAGGAAGCCATCCTTCACAGCGCGGAGGTTTGGCCCGGGGGCAAGGGTCCGTTTCTGATGGCGGCCACCGCGGCACTTCTCACGGCATTCTACATGACACGGCAGGCTTTGTTCGTGTTTTTCGGAAATTCCCGCAAACCGGGTGTGCATCATCCTCATGAAAGTCCGCGGGTGATGTTGCTGCCTTTGTATGTCCTTGCGGCCGGGGCGGTTCTTCTATCTTTGATTGCAACGCCATTCTGGCCTTGGTTCGAAGATTGGCTGGATGGAAAGAACGCCAGCTTCCATGCCGACGCATTGGCTCACTCCGGTGCAATGGGCCTCTTGTTGCTGTCATTGGCTATTGTCGGAATCGGCGTGGGTTTGGGTTGGAGATGCTATCACAAACTTCCCAATGATAGCCAAGCCCCGGATCCGCTTGCTGGGAGCTTGGGACGGGTTTGGACATTTCTCGAAAACGCCATGGGATTCGATGCTTTTTATGACAGGTGGATCATCGGCCCGATTGCATTCATTGCCAGTGCGATTGATACCATGGAACGCAGGGTCTTTGCTCCCTTGATGGGAGTGGGGGAGCGGTGGACCAAAGGCGTCG
>JALOTR010000376.1 GCA_025457805.1 Akkermansiaceae bacterium
TCGAACCAACCGTCCTTCTCCACGATGTCCAGCTTGCCGTCTCCGCTGAGATCGCCAACTCCCAGACCGTGCACGTAGGGCGTGTTGGATCGCTTGCCTGAAATCGGAATGAAGGTCCATGGCTTGGTCACGTCGCTCCAATCGATTTCCGCATAACCAAAACCACCGCGCTGCATGCAGATGAGTTCCTTTTTGCCATCGGCATCGAGATCGATCCATAGCGGGCTTTCCGTCGCCGCCTCGGTCATCACGCGGTGGGCCGGCCAGTTGCCTTCCTTGCCGGGGTTGATATATAGCGTGAGGTCTTTGCCCGGGTGGCTGGCCATGAGAATGTCGTTTTTGCCATCGCCATTCAAATCATCCACCCAGCTCAGGAAGGAATCCTCCTGATATTGCTTCACCGGCATCGGCCGGCCGGGGCGGTAGGCCTTGGCTTCCTTGAAGTCCGGTCCCTTGAACCAGAACGCGCCGGCGACGAGGTCTTTTTTGCCGTCGCCATCGATGTCACCCGCGGACAAACCTTCGGTGAGAAAGTCCTTGGTGAGCACACGCTTTTTCCACGGCTGTTTCGGCGGAGCCTGGGCGAGGGCGATCGTGACGACAAGCAGGCTGGCGGGAAGAAACAGGGCGCGGGTTTTCATTCGCATGCCAAACGTGCCAAGGCTGCCTCACCTTTCGTCAACCGCGTGATGAGGCTTCGCGGTGCCGTTTGAAAATGGCCAGGGTGCGTTCGCGCTCGGTCTTGTGATCCACGCAGGGCAGGGGATAACCCTTGGCGAGCGGTTTTCCATCCTTCGGCGGTTCCACAAAGCGGGCGGGATCCACGGCGGCGAGTTCGGGCACCCAGCGTTTGATGTAAACTCCGGCCGCGTCGTAGCGGGCGGATTGGGACCAGGGATTCTGAATGCGGAAATACGGTGCCGCGTCCGCACCGGTGCCTGCCGACCACTGCCAGCCGCCATTGTTGGAGGCGATCTCGCCATCCACCAGATGCTGCATGAAGTGGGATTCCCCGAGTTTCCAATCGATGTGCAGATCCTTGGTGAGAAACATCGCGGTGATCATCCGCACGCGGTTGTGCATGAAACCAGTGGCCAGCAACTCCCGCATCCCGGCATCCACGATGGGAAATCCGGTGCGGCCTTCCTTCCATGCATCGAACAATGGCCCGGGTTCGTCCCAGGGCAGGCCACGCCAATCGGCATTGAACTCCTCTTCGAGCACGTTGGGAAAGAAGTGGATGATCGCAAAATAGAACTCCCGCCAGGCGAGCTCTTTGATGAAAATATCGATCCCGGCCTTCCCCGCAGGATCGGCCGTGGCGTGCGCCTTCATCGCCTCGGCAAAGACCGTGCGGATGGATACCAGGCCGAATCGCAGGTCCTGAGAGATCCTTGATGTGCCACTTTGCGCCGGAAAATCCCGTTTTGCGCCATAAAAACGGATCTTTTCCGCCACAGCCCTCTTCAAACGCTCCCTCGCAGCGCGCTCGCCGGGTTCCTGGATCTGAGCAACCGGCTCACGCAAACCCCAATCCGCCACGCTGGGCAGGGGCAGGGATGAAATGCCGGTCGGCGTGTTCAAAGCCTTCGGTTTCCCCAACGGTGTGGCCTTGTCGAGTGCCAGCCAGTTCCGACTGTAGGGCGTGTAAACCCGATAGGGCGATCCTCCCTGAGTGAGCACCTCGTCCGGATCATGCAGTGCGGCATCGGCATGGCTGTGGCACTCGATTCCCATTTCCTCGCAAAGTGCCCGGACCTTCGCCTCCACCGCCTTGCCGAATGGATCCGGGTCCTGATTGAAATGCAATGCAACGGCACCGCTCTCCTTGATGAGCCGCCGGAGTTCTGCGACGGCGTCCCCCTTGCGGACAATCAGCCGGCCACCCAGCGTTTCCAGATTCTTCGCCAAGGAGGCCAGCGAGCCACAGAGAAAATGCTGCCGCTTGGGTCCCGTCCACGAATGCGTCTTTTTCCAGATGCTCCTTATATACACCGGAACCACCGGCAGACCCGTCGCCGCCGCGTGAAACAGCCCCGTGTTGTCGGCGATCCGGAAATCGCGACGAAACCAATGAATTACCGAACTTCCTGCCTCAGCCATGAAACATCCCACCTTGCCCGGGGATTCCCGACAAGCGGCAATCCCCGGAATTGAGCCTCAGACGGCTTCGGCGAGAAGTTTCTCCGCCTTCTTGATGGTCGCAGGTGCCAGTTTCCCATCCACCCGCTTGGCTCCGTCGATCACGGCCTTGAGGTCCGCGAGCGCTTTTTCCGCCACGGCGAGGGATTTCTTGCCGCCGCCGAATTTCTTGTCTGGAAAATACCGGGTGAAAGTGGTTCCGGCACGGCTCAGGCACAAACGCCACCCTTCGAAAGCGGCGGTCTCGTAGGTGAACCGGGTCAAGTTTTTCTTGGATTTCATGAGTCAAATAATGGTTAGATTGCATTCCACCACTAGGCTCCATCGGATAGAAAATCTAGTGATTTTTTTTCGGTGCCGGGCGGATTCGGTCGAATTTCGCCGTGATTCCGGAAAAAATGCTTTGCAAGCCCGGGCCAGCCGTCATTTAGTCGCGCCCCGCGGGCTTCCAAAAGCACGCCGTAGGTCCTCCGATCTCGCTCATTTTGAGTGGATTCCGCCCGCAGGAGGGTAACCCGGCATACAAATACCACACATGTCAGCAGTCAAACTTGCTCGTTTCGAGCTCCCGAACCGCCTCGTCCGCAACGAGGATACCGCCACCGATACCTACGCCCAATTCATCGCCGAGCCCTTCGAGCGTGGATATGGCCACACCATCGGAAACTCTCTCCGCCGCGTTCTCCTCTCCTCGCTTGAGGGCGCATCCATCACCTCCGTCCGCATCGCCGGCGTGCAGCACGAATTCTCCAGCCTCCCCGGCGTGGTCGAAGATGTCACCGACATCGTGCTCAACCTCAAGAAGGTGAAGTTCAATCACAACGACAAGGAACCCCGCATTCTCACCATCAAGGTCGAGAAAGAAGGCGTGATCACCGCCGGCGACATCACCGGCGATCACATCTACGACGTGGTCAACAAGGATCAGGTCATCTGCACCCTCGACAAGAAGGTGAAGTTCGATTGCGAATTCGAAGTCCGCGTCGGCCGTGGTTTCTCCACTGGCGATGAAAACAAGCGCAAGGACCAACCGATCGGCGTCATCGCCATCGACTCGATCTTCTCGCCCGTCACTCGCGTCAAATACTCCGTGGAAACCACCCGGGTCGGCCAAATGACCGATTTCGACAAGCTGGTTCTCGACATCTGGACCGACGGCCGCATCACCCCGCAGGACGCACTCCTTCAGGCTTCCGCCATCCTCCGCCACCACCTCGACGTGTTCGTCAACTACGATGAAAACGCCGTGGACTTCGAAGAGGCACCTGCCGAATCGAGCGAGGAAAACGCCGCGCTCAAGAAGCTTCTCAACATGTCCGTCAACGAGATCGAACTCTCCGTGCGTGCGGCAAACTGCTTGAACAACGCAAACATCACCACCGTGGGCCAGCTCGCGATGAAGTCGGAAGCGGAAATGCTCAAGTATCGCAACTTCGGCAAGAAGTCGCTCAACGAGATCAAGGACAAGCTCGTCGAGCTCGGCCTCGGCCTTGGCATGTCCTTCGAGCCCTCGCTGCTCTCCGGACCGAGCGCCGCCTCCCGCGGACCGCGCCTCGGTGCGGAAGATGAAGCTCCGGTCGGTCTCGCCGATCTGATCGCACAAAACCTCGACGATTAATCGACGATCCACCCACCCAACCTTCAGAACATTTAGAAAGAGCACCCGATGAGACATCGCAGCAAAACCGCAAAACTCAAACGCACCGCCTCGCACCGCAAGGCCCTGCTTTCCAACCTCGCATGCAGCCTGATCGAACACGGCCGCATCAAGACCACCCTCGGCAAGGCCAAAGCCCTGCGCCCGGTGGCGGAAAAACTGGTCACCCTCGCCAAGCGCGACGACCTCCATTCCCGCCGTTTGGCCATCGCTTACCTTCATCAGAAGGAAACCGTCAAAAAGCTGTTCGCCGAAGTGGCTCCCGCTTCCAAGGACCGCCAAGGTGGCTACTGCCGCATCACCAAACTCGGCGCCCGCATGACCGACTCCGCTCAGATGGCAATCATCGAGTGGGTCGATCGCAGCCCGGAGAAGGAAGAAGCCGCTGTTGAAACCCCAGCTGCCGAAGCTGTGGTGGACGTCGCCGCTGAAGCCAAGCCCGCCAAAAAGGCCGCCAAGAAAAAGGCTGAGAAGT
>JALOTR010000377.1 GCA_025457805.1 Akkermansiaceae bacterium
CCAGGCGACTTCTTCCAGAAGAACGGATCGACAGACTCGCTATGGATCAATATCCGTCCCGACTGCGATGTCGTACCTCGCGCAGGGCAGAGCGAGCCTCAGCTGTACTTGCTGAAGGGTCGCAAGGTCCCTCCTGACAAACTTGAAATCGACCAATATGGACAAGTGCGGGATCGGGACAACCAGTTCACGGTCTACCCAATGTTCAACGGGGACGCGTACTGCTTCCGGCTCAAAGATCTTGAGATCGCCCGTTGGTCGGCCTGGAAAGGATGGCGGAAAGGGCGCCTGCTCCCGCCGTTCTCCACCCGACTGCAGCAAAAGTATGCCGCTTACGTCCAGCGCACCGGGCTTCCGACCATTCCGAAGGTGCTGCGCCCCTCAGCGTCTGTTCCCGCAGCCGCAGAGGTTCCGTCAGAACCAGCACCCGCTGATCGCTTGGGTGGGCCGACATGATCTGCGTGGGTGCCAGAAAGTTCTAGAAACCTGTGTCCGCCGTTCCGGGGAGCTTACGGAGCGTGATCGGGCGGATCGCGTTTTCGATCGGGTTGTTGTCGATCGGTCGACCGCCGTCGTCGAGATCGCGCAGCAGCGCGGGCCAGCGGCTGAGTGCGTGGTTCACCGCCTTGGCAAGGCTGCTGTTCTTCAGTGCCTTGAGGCCCTGCGCCTGCAGCCAGTCCTGCAGCTCAGTCAGCCGCGAGGCGGCGTGCTGCTGGCGGTGGGCGCGCAGCGACTCGCCCTGTAGTCCTTGCTCCTTGGCCTCGGCTTCGATGCGGTAGAGCGCGCCGATGCGCTCGACGGCCTACTGTGCCAGAGGGCTGCGCTGGCTTAGACGACCTCGACCAACTGACCTTGTTCGAGTTGAGGCGGGCGCAGCAAACAATGCCAACACCGTGCATTCGGATAGGACGCACGAAACGGTAGCGGAGCGCTCGCGCTGCCTCGCCTAGCCTCTCCACTCTTTGGGTTTGACGCTTCAATGCACAGGCCCGAAGGCCCGGACAACCATCGCTTACGTACGATCGCCGCTCATGGGGCACCTCCTGTGGCGTAGTAGCGGCAGAACGAATCGAGTTTGCCATCCGGGCGGATGACGTGGGTGCAGCAGCGGTCGATGCGATCCTGATCCCAACTCCAGGCATCCATGAAGGGCTTGATGAAGAGGCGGAAGGCGTCTTTTTCCTTCATCTCGAAGCGATGCAGGATATCGCCGAGTTCCGTGTTCTCACAACCGCACTGGATGAGGTCGGCCAGTTCGTAGCGCACCTTGTCGCGGAGGAATCCCTGCACGCTGGCGAAGTCGATGAACTCGGAAATACTACGGACGCCGTAGGGAGTGCGCAGGAGATAACCGATCGTTGCGCAGTTCGGATCACCACAGGGCAAAGGCGTGAAATCGGCGTATTGGAGTTTTCCAAGTGATTGTTCCACAGCGCCGAGGATGATGTCCGCCGTATTGAGACGTTCTCCGCCGCTGCGGTGGATGCGGCCGGAGAGGAACATCGGTTGGAAGGAAACGCCGCGACAGGTGCTGAATTGAAGGCCGGTTTCGATGGTGGCCCAGAGGTGGCCAAGGTTTTCCGGCATCACGGTCATGGCAAGCGTGAAGGGAATCTGTTCCTTTTCACAACGATCCATCACACTGCGTTTCATCTCCCGGAAATCGCCACCACGGAGTTCCTTCTGGCCAGCTGCCTGCGGGCCATCGTATTGGAGATATAACTGGAAGTTTCCGCGCCGGGCGCGCTTGCCAAGCTCTGTTAGGAAATCATCTTCTTTGGCGATGCGAACTCCGTTGGTATTGACCAGGCAATAGTCGATGCGCGGCTCCGCGTGGATCCAATCGAGCAATTCAAAGAACTGCGGATGCAAGGTTGGCTCGCCGCCGGAGAGTTGAAGGATTTCCATTTTCCCCTTGCGATCCAGCACGCCGCAGATGCGGGCTTGGAGGGATTCGAGCGAATGGGATTTCAGCCGATCCCCTGCTGCGCCGACGGGGGAATCCGCGAAGCAGGTGGGGCAAGCGAGATTGCAGGAATCCACGATCTCGATGAGCGCGAGGCAGGTGGAGAGGATTTCCACTTCCGGCGAGCTGGCAGCGGCGTTGCGGCCGAGTGAGCCTGTCACTCCGGAAGGATCGGCGGGACAGGCGCAGCCGGGACCGCAGGCATTGGCGGGATTGCCTTTGGAGAGCCAGTAGAAGCGCGCATCACTCGCGATGCAGGCGCTCGCCTCGCCATGATCCGGGCAGGTGCGGGTGAGATAGACTTTTCCGGCTGGGCCGGTGGTTTTCCATACTTCCGCCGGCACGGAGGCGCGGCATTCCGGACAGAGCGAGGATGTCTGTTTGAGAACTTCGCGCAGGGATGGATATAACATGAAGATCGCTCAAAGAGCCTCGATGGCGGCCATGATGCGCTTGGCGATGCGGTCGTAGTCGTCCTTGCCTTTGGCGGCTTTCAGCTCCTCTGGCGAGAGCCGGATGGGCGGGCCGACGGTGACCGAGATGCGGGCGAAGCGGATGCGGCTGGAGCCGCGCGGGAGCGCCTCGCGGGCACCGCGGATGCGCACGGGCTGGATCACAGCACCGGATTTGACCGCAACCAGGCCGATACCGGGAGCGGCTTCGCCGAGATCGCCGGTGGCAGTGCGCTCACCTTCCGGAAACACCAGCACGCGTTGGCCTTCTTTGAGCTTGCGGATGATGGTTTTGAGGCTGCCCATGTCCGGGCGATCCTGATCGACCGGAATGGCATTCCATTGGGTGTAAAGCCAGCGGGTCACACCGGTGAAGAGCGTCTTGCGGGCGAGATAGACCATCTCGTCCTTATACAAATTCCCGATCAGCGGCGGATCGAGGAAACTTTCATGATTGGACGCCACCAGCACCGGACCTTCGGTGATGAGGTGCTCCTCGCCCACGATTTTCAATCCAAACAAAGAGCGGAACGCGCATCCGAAGGACATCCATCCGAGCCAGTAGATCCATTTCATGGTTGTGGAGAAAACTTATCTTGAAGAGGAAGATGGGGAACCACGGAATGCTCGGAATACACGGAAATGAAAAAGTGATTGAAGATTCGTCGGATTCGTTGGATTCGTGGTGCCTTTCATCCTCTCATCTAACAAGAATGATCAATCGAGGATTTCGAGCCCCTGCTGTTTGAGAATGTCGATGGCGGCCTCGACGGCGGAGTCGATGGTATGGTGGGAGTTATCGAGAATCGTCGCACCTTCCGCGACCATCAGCGGGGCGGTCTTGCGGCCGCTATCGGCCGCATCGCGCTTGGCCACGGAATCGACCTCGCCGGCATCGGTGCGGCGCGCGGCGCGCACTTCCTCATCGGCATCGACATAGATTTTGTAGGGCGTATCCGGAAACACCACCGAGCCGATGTCGCGGCCTTCCATGACGATGCTGGAGTGCTGGAGGTATCCGCGTTGCAGGCAGATCAGCTTGGAGCGCACTTCCGGGATGGCGGAAACGGCGGAGACGTTGGCATTGATCGCCTCGCTGCGGAGTTCTTCCTCGGGATTGATGCCATCAATGGCGATCGTCGAGGTGATGCCATCGTGGCCGCAATCGATGCGGATGCGGTCCATCATGGCGAGGACGGCGGCGTTGTCGTGCGGATCGATGTTTTCCTGAAGAACCTTCCAAGTGACGGCCCGATACATGGCACCGGAGTTCACCATGATGAGTCCGAGGCGTTCCGCCAGCAAGCGGGCGATCGTACTCTTGCCCGAGGCGGCAGGGCCATCGATGGCGATGGCGAAGTGCGGGACGGTGGAGGGAATCGTGTTCACGCAGGACGGACTTTGGGCAGTTCGAAATCGGCGGCGTTCGAGCGTTCCTGACGGATTGCATCGAGGTGATGGGCGAATCCGGGGTAGGAAGTGTTCACGCAATCGGTGTTGCGGATGATCGTTTCCCCTTTGGCGAAGAGGCCGGCGATGGCGAAGGCCATGGCGATGCGGTGATCGCCGAAGCTTTCGATATCCGCGCCGTGGAGCGGGTGGCCGCCTTCGATTTCCATGCCATCTTCAAACTCCTGCACCTCGGCTCCCATCTTGCGGAGGTTATCGACCACCGTGGTGATGCGGTCGGTTTCCTTGACGCGGAGTTCGCGGGCATTGCGGATGATGGTTTTGCCACTGGCGAGGGCGGCGGCCACGGCGATGACCGGAATTTCATCGATGAGATTGGGCACCTCACTTTCGAAAATCGTGGTGCCCTTGAGCGGCGCGCCGTGG
>JALOTR010000378.1 GCA_025457805.1 Akkermansiaceae bacterium
AGCAATTCTGCGCGCCGATCTGGATGGCGTGGGCATTCTGGACCGCGGTGGCGGTGTGGAGCATGTCCGCCAGCTTGGACAGGGAGACGAAGGGCGGGGCGATGACGATTTCGCAGGGGAAATCCTGGCCCTGGAGTTTGGAGAGGAAACTTTTCACAAAGTCTTCCGTCTCGGAAGCGCCCTTGTTCATTTTCCAGTTGGCGGCGAAGATCGGCTAGCGGTTCATGAGAGGTGGGAGTTGGGGATGATGCTTGTGATAACTTACTTTTCGCTGAGGGCGGCGACGCCGGGGAGGACTTTTCCTTCGAGGAACTCGAGGCTGGCTCCACCGCCGGTGGAGCAATGGGTGACTTTGGTATCGACACCGAATTTCTTGGCAGCCGTGGCGGTATCGCCTCCGCCGACGACGGTGACGGCTCCGGCCTCGGTTGCGGAGGCGATGGCGGCGGCCATGGCCTTGGTGCCTGCAGAGAAGGCATCGAACTCAAACACGCCTGGAGGGCCGTTCCAAATGATGGTGCCGGAGGCGGCGATGACCTTGGCGAAGAGTTCGCGGGTCTGAGGGCCCGCATCGAGGCCCATGATGCCGGCGGGGATGTGATCGGTGGCAGTGCCGACAGTGGCATCCGGGGCAAATTTGTCCGCAGTGACAAAATCGACGGGCAGGTGGAGCTTCACGCCCTTGGCTTTGGCTTTCTCGGCGAGTTCAGGGATGATTTTCGCGCCCTCGACATCGAAGAGGCTGTCGCCGATTTCCATGCCTTCGAGCACCTTGCGGAAGGTGAAGGCCATGCCACCGCCGATGATGATGTCGTTGGCTTTATCGAGCAAGTTGGTGATGAGCGGGATTTTATCGGCGATTTTCGCACCGCCGAGGATGGCGAGCAGCGGGCGCTTGGGGGTATCGAGGACTGTGGTGAAGGCATTGATTTCGGCCTCCATGAGGAAACCGGCGGCTTTCTGCGGCAGGTCCACGCCGACCATCGAGCTATGGGCGCGGTGGGCGGTGCCGAAGGCGTCGTTCACGTAGATGTCGCCGAGCTTGGTGAGGCTGGCGCGGAATTCCTCGACTTTGGCGGGGTCTGCCTTGACGGAAGTGCCGTCCTCGCGCTTGGCCTTGCCTTCTTCCTCGATGTGGAAGCGGAGATTTTCCAGCAGGACGACATCGCCAGCCTTGAGCTTGTCTGCGGCGCAGGCGGCTTCAATTTCCGGGCCTACGCAATCGCTGAGGAAATTGACGGGGCGGTCGAGGAGCTTGGCGAGTTCGTCGGCGACGGGCTTGAGCGAGAATTTGGCAATCGCCTGGCCATCGGGACGGCCGAGGTGGGACATCAGGATGACGGAGGCCCCTTTTTCGAGGGCGTATTGGATGGTTGGAAGGGCGGCGACGATGCGCTGGTTGTTGGTGATGGCCCCGGTGGACTTGTCCTGCGGGACGTTGAAATCGACGCGAATGAGGACGCGTTTGCCGGAGAGATCGAGGTCGCGGATGGAGAGCTTGGCCATGGGGCGGAAATCCCGCATCAACGGGAGTCCCGTGTCAAGACATGCGTAGCCTGAATGCCCTGTGGAGGCGGATTTCCGGAGGATGCGAACGCGCCACAGCGGCCGGGGGCCTTACTTGGGCCTCACTTCGAAATGGGGGCGGAGCGGAAGCGCTCGTGCTGGCGGCGGATTTGGGAATCGCTGGGCTCGAAGTTCATCGCCTTGCTGGACCATTCGAGGGCTTTGGCGCGATTGCCGCGGGCGAAGTGGATTTCCGCCATGGTATCGAGGTAGGCAGGTTGGTCGGGGTTGGCGGCGAGGGCTTTTTTCAAGTGCGCCTCCGCCTCATCGAGCTTGCGGACGGCCCGCGAGGCAAACCAGGCGGTGGTGTTGCGGGTGTTGTCCGAATCGGGGAAAAGGCTGATCGTTTTCTCCATGCGGTCCCAGGTGTCCTTGAACCATTTGTCGTGTTCCTTGATGAGCCCGACCTTGCGGAGCGCGGGGAAGAAAAAGTCCGCGAGTGAACCATCGCTGGCGAAGGTGCTGTGGCAGCGCTCCAAGAGGGCGATGGAGGCGGCGCGATTTCCCCCGAGACCGGCGAGGGCGCGGGTCATGTCGGCTTGGAGCCGCTGGCGCATGAGGAGGAGGGGGCTGGTGCCGACGAGGTTGGAATCCGCATAGAGCGAGGCGAGAACCTCGGAGATGGAAGCAGTTTGGGCCCAGTTTCCTTGTTCCAGCAGGCCATCGGAATAGAGTTTGAGGGCTTCCGCAAATTCCGAGGATTCCGGATCCGCCTGGCGGGCAGCGCGGGCCCACCAATCGGCGGCGCGGGTGTAATCGGCCCCGAAGGCGTAGCCATTGCCGATGCGCATGGCGGAGCCGGCATCGCCGAGGTAGAGCTTGGAAACCCAGGCATCGTGGGTGGCCGCTTCTTCGCCGCGGTTGGCGAGGCGGAGGGAGGCGGCGGCGTAGGCATGGAGTTCCGCCACGGGATCCTGCTTCACCTCGGCCATGGTGTTGATTTGTTTGAGAATGGTGTCTGCGGCATCGCCCCAGCGGCTGGCGGCGGAAAGGTGCATGATGTGCTGGCCCCAAAAAACCTCGGCGCGGGCGCTTTCCGGGAGGAGTTCCCATGCCTTGAGGCAATTCGCGACATCGCCCACTTGGATGGCGAGGGTGGAGATTTTTTCGACCATCGCATCCCGCTGGGCGATGGGGGCTTTTTCGACTTCCTTCCAAATCAGGTCCATCCACTTGCTGCGGAGTTTCTTGGGATCGTTGCCCATGGCAAACAGGGCGAGCATGGCTTCCAAGCGCTCGGCGCGGCTGGCCTTGGTATCGATTTCGGCGAGCCGGAGCCACCAATCGTTGAATTGGTCGTCATCTCCGAAGGCGGCCACGATCACCTCGTCCCAACGTTTTTCATCCTCCCCCGCCCAGGCGATGCCGATACGGCGGGCGAGGGCGGGCGAGCCGATGAGGCTGTTGGTGCCGCCGAACAGGTTGCCGAGGAAATCGACAAACACGTTCACATCGTCCGACGCGAGATCGGAAAGCGGCTCGGCGAAGGCTTGGAAGGCCTCCTCGTGAAGCCCTCGGCGTTCGAGGAAATTGGCGAGGAGCGAGAGCTCCTCCGCGTGGGAGGAGGCGCCGTGTTGGTCTTCGATGTCATCGTTGTCGAGCTTGGCCACCCGTTTTTCCACCCAGGTCCGGTAGTCCGGGTTGGCGGGGTCGAGCCCGAGGGCGGTGAGGGCTTCGGGGATGCGTTCGAGGGATTCGAGGTAGGAAAAGGCGAGCAGTGGGTTGGTTTTGGCGAGAATCGGCTCCGCGGCATCGACATGGCCGAGCAGGAAAAGCGCGTTCATACCCGAGGTCCGCAGCAAGACCTGGCGGCCTTCGAGCGGACCGCGAAGGCGTTCGAGATCGGCGGGGCGGAGTTTTTCGCCGTTCCAGTGGCGGGCGGCGAGGGAGTTGTAGGTCTTGGCGACCGAGTTCTCTTCGAGGTCCGGGCGGCCATTTTGCAACCAGGGCAGCGGATCACCCGCCAGCGCGGCCATGGCGGCGGCGATGACTGGTTCGCCCGCGGCATTGGCGGCATCCCGGGCGGCCTCGACGTTGCCGGACGCGCGGTGCAGGGCCAGGCGCCAGAGAGCGGCTTTGGGGCCCTCGACGCCTTTGGTTTTTTCCAACTCGGCTTCGAGCGTGCCCTGGTGACGGTGGAATTCCGCCAAGGCAAGCAGGCCCTCGCTATCGGCTGGGGCCATTTCGAGAAACTCGCGGGCTTCGTCCGGTTTGCCTTGAGAGATGCGTTCCGCCGCGGCACGGACGGCAATGCCATTGAGGGATGGGCGGAGTTTTTCGCGGACATCCTGGCTGGTTTCCGCGGCGTAAAGCTTGAGCATCTGCCGCCATGCGCGCTTGCCCTTGAGGCGGCCGAGAACAGAGGTTTTCTCGGTGGTGGAGCCCTTGATGTAACGCTCGACGAGAGCGATCACCGATGGGTCCGTGTCCGGCGTGATGTGAAGCTGGATTTTCCGGATGAGGTCGCGGGCCCGGTAAACTTGCTCCGGATTTTTGGAAGCGGCAGCTTGTTTGAGGGCAGGCAACGCGGTTTCTCCCTGTTTCCATAGCTCGATGGTGGCGGCTTCACGGGTGGAATATTGTTCGGAGGAAAGCTCCGCCACGAGATCGTCCACGGACTTTTCCAGGGCCTGGACCAACACTTCAGGAGGCGCGACTGGGGCTTCCTGTGCCACACCCGAAAG
>JALOTR010000007.1 GCA_025457805.1 Akkermansiaceae bacterium
AGTTATAGGAAACAATGTTGAGGATGCCACCATAGGTGAGCAGTCCGGAGACGGCGATGGAATCGTATCCGCTGCCCAAGGTCTGTCCGCCAAGCTCCATCAGGGTGGTGCCGTTGAGGGTGAGTGCATCGTCGATGGTGAGGAGGCCGGGGCTTTGGCCGGGGGAAAGGGTGGCTCCGGCGTCGATGGTGGTCGCGCCGCCGATGGTGCCCGATCCCATGAGGGTGGCACCGCTCGCGACGCTTACCGTGCCGGTGGAAACGCTGCCGTTGATGACGAGGGTGCCGTTGGAAACGAGGGTGTTGCCAGTGTATGCGTTGCTGCCCTCCAGAGTCAGCGAGCCGCTTCCGGTTTTGGTAAGGGAGGCATTGATGGCACCGCCACCGAGGGCGTTGGAGAGGACGACGTTGTTGCCGTTGGTATCGAGGGTGGCGGTCTTGCCGCTGACGAGGGTGAGGCGGCTGGAAACGGTGAGGTCCTGCGTGTTTCCTGAGTTCCAGCGGAGTGTCCCGCCATTCATCACCACCGATCCTGCTCCACCTTTGCCGAGGGCATTGTTAGAGAATGCGAGAGTTCCACCGCTCACTGTCATGGTTCCGGCGGTGCCGTTGGAGGCAGTTCCGTTGGCGGAGTTTGTGACATCGAGCAAACCGCCTTCGACTGTTAGATTGACGACATCCGCACCAACTCCCGCAGTGGCGGTTTGCTCGCCGATGAATCCGGCGAGCGTAAGAGTGCCGGAGCCTTGTTTTGTCAGGGTCAAGCTGCGAAGCACGCCAGCACCACTGGTGTGGGAGAGGATGGAGCCGTCGAATGTGGTATCGGTCGCCTGGTTGACCAAGATGTTCCGCACGCCGCCGGTCGGAGATCCCGCATCGCCACGAAGCGCGCCATGGCCCTGAAGCGAGTTGAGGGTGAGGACCGAGCCGGTGTCGTTGGTCCATCCGAAGTCACGGCGGCTGGTGGCTGAACTTCCGGTATCGAGGTGGAAGGCGGTGCCGCTGCCTGCGGTTTGGAGAATGAAGAAATTGCCCGCGCCTCCGCCCGTTGCACCGGTGCTGTTGTCCTGTACGGTATGGCTGCCTCCGCGCATCACGAGGGAGCCTGTGCTTGCAAAGGTGCCGGTGTAGAAGGTGCCGGAGTTGGAGGCGGCATTGAGGGTGAGTGTGAAATTTCCCGAATCCACCGTGCTGGCGGAGCCGGCGAGGCTGCCGATGGTGAGATTGGCATCAAGATCGAGGGTTCCACCATTCACGTTGACCGTGCCTGTGCCAAGGGCGGTGAGATGGGTGGTCTTGA
Organism: Akkermansiaceae bacterium; assembly: GCA_025457805.1. Taxonomy (GTDB): domain Bacteria; phylum Verrucomicrobiota; class Verrucomicrobiia; order Verrucomicrobiales; family Akkermansiaceae; genus Luteolibacter. The sequence continues at coordinate 1,300 of JALOTR010000007.1, forward strand.
GGGTGCCGTTGCTCAAGGTCGTCGGGCCTGTGTAGGTATTGGCACCGGACAGGGTGATCACTTGGGAGGACGTTCCGGATACTCCTCCGCCGATGCGGACCGCGCCGGATCCGGAGATGACATTGCTTACCGTGTGCGTATCGCTGCGGGAGAATGTGAGGGTGGACGTGGTGGCACTCAGGTTGACGCCGGCGGTGCCAAGAGTTCCTCCGGTGCCTGCGCCCGCTGTTGTATCATTTCCTGTGACTCCACCCACCCGGACATCGGCGTTTGCCCCCAGAGTGATGGTGCCGCTCATCGTGTTGGTCCCGGTGAGGATGTAGCCGGTATCACTGCCCATCCGGTTGGAGCTGTCGTTGAAATTGATATTGCCGCTTCCGGAGATGACACCCTGGAGTTTCAAGGACCGGGTGCCGCCGCTGGTATTGAAGTCATCAATCGTCGAAGTGGTGGATGAATTGAGATTGATGGCATTGCTCCATGTCCAGCTCCCTTGTTCCTGGCCGATCGTGCCGCCATTGAGATTGATGGTGCCCTGTCCCCAGGCATGGGTGCCGTTGCGGAGGGATCGAACGGAGCCATTGGTGATGGTCCAGTTGCCGGTATAGGTATCATTGCCATTTCCGGCGGTGAAACTCGTGCTGCCTGCGTCGCCGACCAGCATCCGCACGATGCCGCCGCCGGTCACCTCGATGTTGCCGGATCCGGTGAGCCGTTCGTTCTTGGCGTTGTCGGTTTCGAAAAGGGTGAGAGTGCGGCTGGAGGCGATGTTCCAGGTCTGGTTGGCACCGATCGCGAGATTGACCGCTGCGTCGGAGGAAAGCAGGTTGAGATTCTGGGTCGCCGCAGACATGTCGATTCCCGAGGCACCGAGGGTCAGTGTCTGAGCGGAGCTGTGCGTGACGGTGATTGCGCCGCCGGGATCGGTGATCTTGATTCCCTCCCAGCTCAAACTGGCCCCGAGTGCGGAGCTGTTGGCACCGGTCACTGTGGAATTCCAAACCGCGATGTGGCCGGGAGATGTGGCCGGGGTGATGTCTCCCAGCAAGCCGTCGTTGAGCCAGGAGGTTCCAAGATTGAGAGCGGTGGTGTTGTTGTCCTTGATCACATCCACGGCCCAGGCAGACGATGAAAGCGCCATCGAAGCGGCTAGCGAGCGGGAGAGGAAGCGATTGGCGTGAAGTTTCATCCGGATGGCGAGAAGGGAGTTTGAAATGCCGGTTTCCAAGGCATTCCAGCACTGGAAAATCCACGGACCTCTCTGGAAACACGATGGGGAATTGGAGGTTGGGTTTTCCGACCAGTTGGAGCCGGGGAATGCTCCGGAATTCCGCCGGGCTCGCATTTCCGACAAGCGCATGGTGTTCCTGCCATTTTCCAGCAGCGTGCCATGAGGTGAAGAAGTGGTCGGGTGGACCGACCGGTATTTCCTGCGAACAATTTCGCATCCTTCCTTCCGTATGCTGCCGCTGTTGTTTATTTCGACCGATTCCATTCCAACTCCGAACGACTCATGATCCGACCTCTCGCCTGCTTCCTGATTGCCGTGGCCACAGCTTGTGGCGAATCCTTTGAAAACCAGCCCGCCGCTCCTTTCGTTTCGCATGCGAGTTCGTTCGGCAAATGGAGCGCTGCCGAAGGCCATGCCCGCATCCTGCAAGGTCGGGGCAAATCAGGCACCCAATCGCTGCGCCTGATGGGTGGCAAGGAGCGCGAGTTGGTTCTGGAGCTCGGCCAGCCTGCGGAGGCGGGCGCGGTGCTGTCCTTTCATGTGGAACGCTGGACCGCGCGCAAGCCCTTCGAGTTTCGCATCGATGGAGAGCTGGATTCGAAATGGCAGGAAATCCACAATGCGGATGCCGAGGCCAAGGTGGGCGGATTTCTCGCAGAGATCCGCATCAAGCTCGGGAAAGGTGTCAAAAAGATCCGCTTCCGCTGCACATCGGATGACGATGGCGGAGTGCTCATCGATGATGTGAAACTGCATCGCCCGGGTCCGGCGCGGGTGGTTTCGGTGGAGACGGCGCAACCGGTGTGCCCGGCTTTCATTCGTGAGGATTTCAATCCGGTGCTTGGATTCAAAATCGTCGTGGAGGGAAGCGAGGGCACTGTGAACCTCAACGGGCTCCAACTCGGATTCGGCGGCACGACGCGCATGACGGATATCAAATCCTTCCAGATCGTTGCCGGTGGTCCCAACCCTTCCGAGAACCCTGGTGCCACGATCGCCTCGGGAGATGATATCAGTGAAAAGTTATCATTATCCGCCCGTCATCCACTCGCATCCGGCGAGCATTGGTTCTGGGTTTCGCCCATCCTCAAGTCCGATGCTTCGATTGACGGCCGCATCGATGCAGCGGTGTTTGGGGTTGATATCAATGGGGCTGTGATCAAACCGGAGACTCCATCGCCGGAGGGTTCGCAGCGCATCGGTTATGCCGTGCGATTGCCGGGCGATGATGGTTCCAAGTCCTATCGCATTCCCGGGCTTGTGAAAAGCAAGGCGGGCACGCTGATCGCGGTCTATGACATCCGCTACCGCCATGCTGCCGATCTTCCGGCGGATGTGGATGTGGGAGTTTCCCGCAGCAAGGATGGCGGGCAGAGTTGGGAGCCGATGATCGTGGCCATGGACATGGGCAATGATCCGAAGTTCGGCTACGACGGGGTGGGGGACCCGGCAGTGCTGGTGGATCCGCGCAGCGGACGCCTGTGGCTCACGGCGCTGTGGAGTCATGGCAACCGTGGCTGGCATGGATCGCGCGCGGGCATGACTCCGGAGGAAACCGGGCAATTCATGATCTGTCACAGTGATGATGATGGCGTCACCTGGTCGAAGCCGGTCAATCTCACCTCTCAGATCAAGGACCCTTCGTGGCGGTTGTTTTTCAATGGTCCCGGCAACGGCATCGCAATGAGGGATGGGACAATGGCGTTTGCAGCCCAATACCGTGCGGCAGACGGCAAACCATGGTCCACCCTGATCGCTTCCAAGGATGGCGGAGATACATGGTTTGTGGGAACAGGAGTGAAAAGCGATACCACGGAAGCGCAGTTGGTAGAGCTGGATGATGGATCGCTCATGATCAATTGCCGCGACAACCGCGGTGGCTCCCGCACCGTCGCGGTGACGAAGGATCTGGGAAAAACCTGGCAGCTCCATCCCACCGATCGCAAGGCGCTGCGCGAATCCGTTTGCATGGCGAGTCTGATCTCATGGAAACATCCACAACATGGAAGCAAGTTATGGTTTTCCAATCCGGATACCCAGCGTGGCCGCCATTCGATGACGATCAAGCTTTCCACGGATCAGGGAATGACATGGCCGGAGAAACATCACCTGCTTTATGATTCCCGCAATGGTTTCGGATACTCATGTCTGACTCCGGTCGATGACAATCACATTGGCGTGATCTATGAAGGCATCAGCACGATGTATTATCTGCGCCTGCCACTGACCGAGTGGTTTCCCCGATGACCGGGCTTCACGCGCCGCCGAGCAGCCTGCGTCCGGATGATTCCGGCAGGCCGGCGTCGCGGATGGCTTGGGCGGTTTCGCGGAAGGGATAGGAAGTGCGGCGGAATTCGAAGCTGCGTTCGTCGCTGTCCCAGAGAGTCCATGCGGCGCGGTTGTCCGCCGTGCGGGGTTGGCCCACGGAGCCTACCACCACGGCGCAGATGGATCCCGTGCGGAGGCGAAATTTGTTTTGCGGTTCGATGATTTCCAGAGGCGTGGTTCCCGGCATGAGAAACCATTCCTGGCGGTGCGTGTGGCCGACGAAGGCGATATCGATCTTGCATCGTGCCAACATCTCCAACGTCGGCGAGGCATCGGATGCGCTGAGCAGATAGGGCCAGTGTGCCTGATCGTGGAGGGCTGCATGGGAGAGGATGGCACCCGGGATTTCCATCAGCCGCGGCAGGGACTCCAGCCATGTGAAATCCTCTTCCTGAAGGTGATGGACCGCATGATGGATGCCGGCCCACACCGGGTTGGTGCGGCTCTCCGGATCGGACGGGATCACTCCCGGGTGGCGCTTGGCGGTGATTGCATAAAAATCGTGGTTTCCCAAGACCGAGTCGCCGATTTCCCGGACCAATGAAACACACTCTGCGGGATGCGGGCCGTAGCCTACCGTGTCACCCGCGAAAACGATGCGATCGATGTCCATGCCGCGGATTTCATCCAGCACCGCCCGCAGGGCATGGAGGTTGGCGTGGATGTCGGACAGCAGCGCGATCTTGGGCACGGCGTGAGTATCGGCGAACATTGGCGCCACTGCAATGCGAACCACGGGTCTCGAATCCGTGAAAATCCGGTGTAGCCTCCCGCGCGGCTTTGGTTTCCACTCCCGGCGTGAGCGCTTCCCTGATCCAGTCCTGCCTGCTTGCGGCACGTCCCAAGACGCTGCCTGCCGCCATTGTGCCCGTGTGGGCGGGCTGCGTGCTGGCTTGGAAACTGAGCGGCACCTTCGATCTTCCGCTCGCCCTGTGGACGCTGATCGGTGCCATCGCCATCCAGATCGCCACGAATTTTTTCAACGATGCCATTGATGCCCGCAAAGGAGCGGACACCGAGAAGCGTCTCGGCCCGGTGCGTGTGACGGCATCCGGCTTGATGAGTCCGCGCGCGGTCATGGGCATCGCCACCGCATTCCTTGGCATCGCCGTGGTGTGCGGAGTTTTGTTATATCAAGCCCGCGGTTGGCCGATCCTTGCCATCGGGATTCCGTCCTTGTTCCTTGCTTATGGTTATACCGGCGGACCATTCCCCTTGGCCTATCGCGGGATGGGCGAGTTGTTTGTGATTGCCTTCTTCGGGCTCATCGCGGTGGCGGGCACGGTTTTCATCCAGACAGGGCAATGGCCGCAGGAGGCGTTTCTGTTAGGGTTGCAGATCGGCTTGCTATCGAGCGTGCTGATTTCGATCAACAACTTCCGCGATCGCGCCGAAGATGCCACCACGGGAAAACGCACGCTCGCGGTGCGCTTCGGCCCGAAGGTGGCGGCGGCGGTGATCTGGTTGGAAATCAAGGTAGCGGCCTTCGCGGGTCTGGGTTGGCTGGCATTTGGCAAACCCGCACTGATGATCGCGAGTCTGCCCGTGCTCTTGCTTGGCATGCGCATCCTGTGGGGTGTCTTCACTTTGCCGCCGGGGCCTGCCTTCAACAAACTGCTCGCGTTGGCGGGTGTGCAGTTGATTCTTTTTGCCGCGCTCTTCCACTTGGCTGCGCGCCTCGCTTGAATCCATTCATTCATGATGTTGATTGACCAGAAACCGATGATTTCCCGCTATCGCCTCAAGGCGAAGGCACGGGGACCGCTCAATTCCGTCTCACGCCGCAGGGAGTTCGAAGGCGTGTTGATCCAGATCGATGGCGGCTTCGGTTGCATTCATCCCTGGCCTGAGCTTGGCGATCCTCCTCTGGAAAAATGCCTTGCCGATCTTGCGGGCGCGCGGCGTTGGCCCATCGTGCGCCGCGCGATCCGCTGCACCGAGTATGATCGTGCGGCGCGGGTCTTTGATCACTCGCTATTCGAGGAGACGGAGGTGCCGGAAAGCCACGCGACACTGCCGACTGCGGATGCCGCACAGGTCGCCCTCGCGGTGGAAGCCGGATTTCAAATCATCAAGCTCAAGGCCGGTCTCGACCTTGCCGGGGAAATGAAATTTCTGGATGCCATGGCCGCGGAGTATCCCTCCTTGAAATGGCGACTCGATTTCAATGAATCCCCGACGCCCGATGAGGTGACTGCATTTCTAACAGGCCTGACGGAGGCCACACGGAATGCCATCGATTTCGTGGAAGATCCCTGCCCCTATTCCGACTCCGCATGGAAGAGTCTGTATCGAAAAACGAGAGTCAAACTCGCGGTCGATCGCGAAGCCGCGCCGTTGAGTTCTGCCGCGCAAGTGATGGTGATCAAGCCTGCGATTGATGAGCCCTTCCTTCTTGCCGAAGCTGCCTTGGGGAACAATCAACGCGTGGTTCTCACGAGTTATATGGATCACCCGGTCGGCCAGACTTTCGCCGCGTGGGAAGCGGGGCGCCTTGGATTGCAGTTTCCTGGCTTGCCGGGAGTTTGTGGTTTGCAAACCCATCATTTGTTCGAGGCAGATGCCTTCACCGAGTGGATGGGTCCCTGGTCGCCGGCATTCCAGGCACCTGCCGGCCGCGGCCTGGGGTTTGATGATCTTCTCGATGCTCTGCCATGGACGCGGCTTTACTAACAGAAGCGGATTTCTGGACCGACCCCGCGCCATGGGCGTTTGGGTTCGATGGATCATTGCCGAATCTGCCTGAACTTCGTCATCATGTGTTGTTCGAGACATCCGGCAGCACCGGCAGGCCGAAGTGGATCGCTCTTTCCAAATCCGCCCTGCTGGCATCCGCCGCTGCGGTGAACCAGCACCTAGCTGTTAGGGAAACCTCGCGCTGGGGACTTGCTCTGCCTGTCCATCATGTGGGCGGCTTCGGCGTGGCGGCGCGTGCGCATGCGGCAGCTTGCGGTTTTCATGAATTCGGCCAACGCTGGGATGCATGGAAGTTTCAACAATGGCTGGGCGAAAACGATGTTTCCCACACCTCGCTCGTTCCCACGCAAGTGCATGATTTGGTTGCAGCGGATCTCCCCCCGCCTTCATCGCTGCGCGCCATCGTCGTTGGCGGCGGACACCTGCCTGTGGCCACCGGTCGCGCGGCGAGAAAACTCGGTTGGCCGGTGTTGGCGAGTTATGGCATGACGGAAGCCGGCTCCCAGATCGCCACGCAGCCGCTCGATGCCATCCAGCATCCCTATCACCCCGCACCCATTCCCTTGCTGCCGATCTGGCAGGCGGAGATTTCTGTTAGGGAAACCCTGCGCATTTCCGGTCCGGCCTTGTTCTCCGGTGTCTTGATCCAAGATCCCTCATGGACCTTTATCCCGCGCCCTTCGCCATGGCATGATACGGATGATCGCGTGCGCTTGGAAAACGATCAACTCACACCGCTGGGTCGCGCCGATTCCCGGGTGAAGGTGCTGGGTGAACTCATCGATCCGGAGGCCATCGAGCGGGATCTGATCCAAAACTCCAATGGTGCCATCGCCCCTGGCAGACTTGTCATCGTCGCCGTGCCGGATGACCGCATGGAGCATGCGCTGGTTCCTGTGGTGGATGCAGCGATCGATTCACCATTCATTCATTCCATCCTTGCCGATCACAATGCCAACTCCCCCGGGTTTCTGCGCCTTCGCCCGGCTGTGGTTCTCGCGGATTTTCCTCGCAGCCCGCTGGGCAAGCCGCTAAGAGGGGAGATCGCAGCAATCCTCAGCCATCATGAAAATTCCTGATCCAAGATACCAGAATTGTGGATATCATGCATGGTTTGCCTTTTTTGCCCTCGCATTCATCTGCTTTCCCTTGTTGCTTTCCGTAGTAAGTGAAGGACTGACTGCGGATCTTCCGGTAAGAGGAAAGCCCGCGATATGGTTTATGGTGGGTTTGCTTGCCTTTGGTTCTATCTATCTTTTGAAAGAGTTCATCCTTCAGTTCCGCTGCTGGTTGAAGAAGTCGGCAAATCGGAAAAGCCATTGAGCAGTATTTTATTCATCGGGACTGTGCGGCGAAATTCACCGTCGTTCCATCCACCCAGTGGCTTCCGATCATCGTGGCACGAGGATGATCGGGCACTCCGTGTTCGTTGTGGTGGACCATGGAGATGAGCATGTCCATGGCGGCTTCTCCGACGAGGTCGTTGCATTGATTCATCCCGGCCCAATCGCTGTGACCGGCGCGCCATTCGTATTGGATGAGGCCGATGTCATGAGGAACTGATAGATTGAGTTCCTCCAACCAACGTCGCACTTCATGATAGAGGGTGAAGATGACGTCCGGGCGGTTTTTCTCCAACCACTTCGAGAAAATGCTGCGATCCTCACGTGCGGCGGCAACTTTGTGGAATGGCTGCGTGCGTTGTTTGACGGGAGTCAGTCGGCTTTGGCCCATCAGGAAACCGGCGGTGAAGCGGCCTTCGATGAGTTCGTCGATCACGCCGTCGAGTACCAGGGCCGGGCGTTTGTAGCCGAGGGATATGGCTTTTTCATACGCCTCCAGTGCCAGGGCATGTTGGTCGGAGCAGGCAAAGGAAAGGGCGGGTTCACGGGTGCGCACGCCTGTGACCACGGCGGGAAATTCATCCCAAAGCGGGGCGAGATGGGTCGGCAGGCGGTTGTGCTGCATCATGCCCACGATGATGATGCCGCGGATGTTGCGAGCGCGGAAAATGGAGATCCAGCGCGACACGGGCATGTCGGGTTCGTGCAGCCAGAATTCGTCTAACAGATAACCCAGTTGTTTCGCCCGCCGCTGGCATCCAGCCACATAGGACGGGATGGTGGAGTGGGTGCTGAAGGCGTCGCGGTTTTTATAGGCATTGATGATGGCAAGCGTGGCTTGGTATCCGGGCGAGCGATTCTGGCGAAGTTGCGCCATGAGATGGGCGACGGTGGGATTGAGGTGATATCCCATGTGGGCAGCGGCATCCGTGATGCGCTTGCGTGTTTCCTCGGAAATGCGGGGACTGCCGCGAAGCGCGAGGCTGACGGTGTTTTTTGAAACACCCACTGCCTTCGCGACCTCTGCCATGGTTGGCTTTGCCATGGATGAAAAATGCCGGAAAAAACCCCCGAGTCCAGCCTGAATATGACTGTCATACGAAGCGAGCCTTTCCGCCGGGCAGCGGCTTGATGCAAATCCCCAGCGTCATGCCATTCACGATTGGATTGGATTACGGGACCAACTCGGCGCGAGCCGTGGTGGTGGATTGCGCGGATGGCCGGGAGATCGGCACCGCGGTGGTGGATTACCCTTCGGGGCATCAGGGAATTCTTCTGAATCCAGCAGACCACCATCTCGCGCGGCAGAGCCCGGCGGACTATGTGTTTGTCCTGGAGCAAGCGACCCTTCAGGCGCTGGCAGCCGCAAGATCCGCCGAGCCGGGTTTCAGTGCAGACCAAGTCATTGGCATCGGCATGGACGGCACGGGATCGAGTCCGATTCCGGTCGATTCGGGGAATGTGCCGATTGCTTCCAAAGCGGAGTTTTCCTCCAATCTCAACGCGCAATGCTGGTTGTGGAAGGATCACACGGGCATTCCCGAGGCAGCGGCCATCACCGAGACCGCGGCCAGGATGCGTCCCCAGTATTTGGCGAAAATCGGCGGCACCTATTCCTCCGAATGGTTCTGGGCCAAGATCTGGCATTGCCTCAAGGTGGATGAAGCGGTTTTCGATGCGGCCTATTCGTGGGTCGAACTGGCGGATTTCATTCCTGCCGTGCTTGCCGGTGTCACCGATCCACGAAAAATCCAACGCGGTGTTTGCATGGCCGGTCACAAGGCCTTGTATGCGGAGGATTGGAACGGACTTCCGGACAAGGAATTTCTAACAGCCCTAAATCCCAAGCTCGCGGATCTGCGCGATCGTTTGTATGATCAAGCGCATGATGCCTCGGCCATCGCCGGTCATCTTTGCGTGGATTGGGCGGAAAAACTCGGTCTTCCGGCTGGTATTCCGATCGCCATCGGTGAAATGGACGTGCACTACGGAGCCATCGGCTGCGGCGTGGATGAAGGAACTCTCGTCAAAGTGATCGGCACGTCCACCTGCGATTGCGCGGTGGTTTCAGCGGAGAAAACCGTGGCCGACATCCCCGGCATTTGCGGCATCGTCAAGGGCGCGATTCTACCCGGCTACTTCGGGATTGAGGCCGGCCAATCCGCAGTAGGTGATATCTTCAAATGGTTCGTCGAAGGAGTGTTGGGCGATGTCTCGCTTCACGGTCCGCTCACCGATGCAGCCGCTGCGCTCAGGCCGGGTCAGTCCGGATTGCTGGCACTGGATTGGAACAATGGCAATCGTACCATTCTGGTCGATCAATCGCTCACAGGACTTCTGTTAGGACAAACGCTTTACACCACGCAGGGTGAAATTTACCGCGCGCTCATCGAGGCCACCGCCTTCGGCGCGAGGGCGATTGTCGATCGCATCCGCGAGTATGGCGTGCCGGTGGAACGCATCGTCTGCTCGGGCGGCATTGCGGAAAAAAATCCCTTGCTCATGCAGATCTACGCGGATGTCACCGGCTGTGAAATGCGGGTTTCCCGCTCCTCACAAGCCTGCGCGCTCGGCTCGGCCATCGGCGCGGCCGTGATTGCCGGGGCGCATCCGGATTTCAAGACCGCCCAAGCCGCCATGACCGGACTCAAGGAGATCAGCTTCAAGCCGATACCGGAAAATCAGGCGATCTATCAGAAATTGTATGATCTTTATCGCGAGTTGCACGATGCCTTCGGCGGTGTGAATCCCAGCGCCAACCTGGGTCACATCATGAAAGACCTGCTCGCCCTCAAGGCTCAACAATCCCATTAAACTTTCACCTTCAAAATCCATGTCAGACATCAACTCATTCAAGAATCTCGAAATCTGGTTTGTCACCGGTTCCCAGCATCTTTACGGACCCGAGGCTCTCAAGAAAGTGGATGAACATTCACGCGCCGTCGTGAAGGCTCTCAACGCCGCAGGAACCCTGCCGCACAAGGTGGTGTTCAAGCCGGTGCTCAAGTCATCTGCGGAAATCACCCAGTTTGCCATTGATGCAAATTCGGAAAAGAAGTGCATCGGCATCATCGCATGGATGCATACCTTTTCTCCCGCGAAAATGTGGATCGAGGGCTTGCAAATCCTCCGCAAACCGCTGGCGGATCTTCACACCCAATTCAACCGCGACATTCCATGGGATACCATCGACATGGATTTCATGAATCTCAACCAGACCGCGCACGGCGGTCGTGAGTTCGGCCATATCGGCGCCCGTCTCCGCCTTCCCCGCAAGGCGGTGGTCGGGCATTGGGAGGATCCGGAAGTGCATGACCGCCTCGCCGCATGGGCACGCGCCGCACGCGGCTGGCATGCTTCCCGCAATCTCAAAGTGGCACGCATCGGCGATAATATGCGCCACGTGGCCGTCACGGAAGGCGACAAGGTTTCCGCCCAGATCCGCTTCGGCTGGGAAGTGAATACATTCGGCATTGGCGACCTCGTGGCGAAAATCAACGCGCAGCCGAAGGCGAAAATCGATAAGTTATGTGCTCTCTATGAAGCGAAATACCGCGTGGCCCCGGAATTGAAGAAAGGTGCCCCACGCCATGAATCTCTGCGTGATTCCGCAGCGATCGAGTTGGGCCTGCGTGCTTTGTTGGAAGAAGGTGGCTTCACGGCATTCACCACGACCTTCGAGGATCTCCATGGCATGAAACAACTCCCCGGACTCGCCGTGCAGCGGCTCATGGAGGACGGTTATGGTTTTGCCGGCGAGGGCGATTGGAAAACAGCAGCGCTCGTCCGCATCATGAAAGTCATGGCCTCAGGTCTCAAGGGCGGCACTTCCTTCATGGAAGATTACACCTATCATCTCGATCCCAAAAACCCGCTCATCCTCGGAGCGCACATGTTGGAAATCTGCCCGTCCATCGCCAGCGAGGTGCCCAAGATCGAAATCCATCCGCTCGGCATCGGCGGTAAGGAAGATCCTTGCCGCATGGTCTTCGATTGCAGCCCGGGAAAAGCGGTCAATGGTTCCATCATCGATCTAGGCAACCGCCATCGTTTCCTCGTCAACGAAGTGGAATGCGTGGCTCCCAAAAACAAACTGCCCAAGCTCCCCGTCGCACGCGTTTTGTGGAAACCGCTGCCGGATCTGAAAACCGCCACCGCTGCCTGGATTTATGCGGGAGGTGCCCATCACACGGTTCTTTCCTATGCGCTCACCAGCGAGCATCTCGAGGATTTTGCGGAAATGGCGAAGATCGAACTCAGCGTGATCGACAAAGGCACGCAACTCCGCTCTTATAAAAACGAACTTCGTCAGTTGGATCTCTACTATCATCTCGCCCAGGGAATCCAGGGTTGAACCGATCCGTATCCTCATGTCCGATTACCAATCCATCAAAGAGGAATGCCTTGCGGCCAATCTGGCATTGCCCAAGACAGGTCTCGTGGACCTCACCTTCGGCAATGTTTCCGTGGCCGATCCCGAGCGTCGGGTTTTTGCCATCAAGCCCAGCGGCGTGGACTACGACAAGCTCACGGCCGATGACATGGTGGTGCTCGATTATGAAGGCAACATCATCGAAGGCAGCCTGCGTCCCTCGTCCGACACGCCGACCCATCGCCACTTATTCCTCAATTTCCCAGGCATCCGCGCTGTCGTCCACACCCACTCACGCAATGCGGTGGCATTTTCCCAAGCGGGCATGGACCTGCCATGTCTCGGCACCACGCACTGCGATTACTTCAACGGACCGGTCCCCGTGACCCGTGGAATGACGCCGGCGGAAGTCGGAGGCGAATACGAGTGGGAAACCGGCAAGGTCATCGTCGAGCGCTTCTCTGGCATCAATCCTGTGGACGTCCCGGCGGTTTTTGTTAGAAATCACGGTCCCTTCGCATGGGGTCCAAGCGCTGCCAAAGCCGTGGAAACCGCCCTTGCATTGGAAATCGTGGCCGACATGGCTCTCAAGACCCTTTCCCTCAACCCATCCGCCCCGCCCGCCCCGTCGCATCTGTTAGATAAACATTTCTTCCGGAAACACGGCCCGTCCGCGTATTACGGCCAATCCCATTGAAAACCCATTTGTAGAATATTCCAAAATCCATGAACCTCCTCGCCGCCGCGCCGCAACTGATGGGCCTCGATTGGTCCGTCATCGCCATCTATTTCTTTGCCCTTGTCGGCATTGTCTATTGGTCATCGGGAAAACAAAAGGACACGTCCGACTACTTCCTCGCCGGCCGCCATGCCGGTTGGTTCGTGGTGGGATGTTCCATTTTTGCATCGAACATCGGCTCCGAGCACATCGTCGGCCTCGCGGGTTCGGGTGCCAACAACGGCATGGCCCAGGCGCACTGGGAAATGCATGGTTGGGTGCTCCTCATCCTTGGTTGGTTTTTCGTGCCGTTTTATTATAGCTCCGGCGTCTTCACCATGCCCGAGTTCCTCGAGCGTCGCTTCGATGCCCGCTCGCGCTGGGTCCTTTCGATTGTTTCACTCATTGCTTACGTGTTCACCAAGGTCTCGGTGACCGTCTATGCGGGAGCCATTGTTTTCCAAACGCTCCTTCCGGATACCTTCGGCTCGCCCGCAAACGCTTTCTGGGTGGGCGCGATTGTCACCGTGCTGCTGACTGGAGTTTACACGGTCTTCGGCGGCCTGCGGGCAGTCATTTATACTGAAGTGTTGCAAACCGTGGTGCTCATCATGGGCTCGCTTTTCATCACCTTCTATGGTCTCGGGAAACTCGGCGGCTGGGGCGAACTCGTGGCCACCGCAAAACCGAACGCCCCCAATTTTGCGCTTTGGCGTCCGCTCTCTGACATGAATTTCCCCTGGTTGGGAGTGGTGATCGCATCTTTCGTCATCGGCGTGTGGTATTGGTGCACGGATCAATACATCGTCCAGCGCACACTCGCCGCCAAGAACATCCAACACGCCCGCCGCGGCGCGATGTGGGGCGGTGCTTTGAAGATTCTTCCGGTGTTCATCTTCCTCATCCCCGGCATGATTGGTTGGGCGCTGCACCAGAAGGGCATCATGAACATCGCTGCAAATCCGGATGGCTCGATCGTGGGTGATAAAATTTTCCCCACGATGGTCGCCGAGCTGCTGCCACTGGGTCTTCGTGGATTGGTGGTCGCAGGTTTGCTTTCAGCGCTGATGTCTTCGCTTGCATCTCTCTTCAACTCCTGCGCCACGTTGTTCACGGTGGATATTTATGACAAGCTTCGCCCGGGACAAACCCAGAAGAAGCTCGTCGCGGTTGGCCGCACCGCCACCATTGTGGTGGTGGGCTTCGGTCTGATCTGGATTCCGGTGATGAAGGTGATCTCGGA
>JALOTR010000379.1 GCA_025457805.1 Akkermansiaceae bacterium
AATGGCACGGACACCTTCACCTACAAGGCAAACGACGGTCTCGATTCCAACATCGCCACTGTCACGATCACGATCAACGCGGTGAACGATGCCCCAATCGCCGCTAACCGCGATTTCACCACCAATGAGGACAGCTCTGTGGCAGTCACGCTTGCCGCGACGGATAAGGAAAACAACACACTCACTTACTCCATCGTCAGCAGCCCCAGTAAGGGAACCCTAACAGGAACTGGAGCAAGTCGGACCTACACTCCCAACGCCGACGTAAATGGCACGGACACCTTCACCTACAAGGCAAACGACGGTCTCGATTCCAACATCGCCACCGTCACCATCACGATCAATGCGGTGAACGATGCACCGCTTGCCCACAGCGGCCGCTTTGTCACTCCAGCGGCCACTGCCGTATCCATGAGGATCTCCGGCAGCGACAAGGAAGGCTCCACGCTCACCTATCAGATCCTCACTCCACCCTCGAACGGCCAGCTCACGGGCAGCGCTCCGGATTTCACCTACGTCCCGGATTCCGGATTCTCAGGCACGGACACTTTCACCTTCACCGTGAATGATGGTTCCGCCGCATCCGCCCCCGCCACCATCACCGTGGATGTCCAGCAACCGGACACCTCTGGCGAAACAGGTCTTTTGTCGCAAAGCGGTTGGTCCCTGCTGGGATTCGATACGGAGGACGAAACCGAGCACTTCGCCATCCATGCCTTCGATGGCGATCCGGACACGTTCTGGCATACCCGCTGGACCAGCAATCCCACTCCGCCACCGCATCATATCAGCATCGACCTTGGCGAGGTTTGCCTCATCGATGGCTTCCGCTATCTGCCCAGACAGGATTCCATTCTCGTCGGCAACATCGGAAACTATCAATTCCACACCAGCATGAATGGAACGGACTGGGGCACTCCTGTGGCCGAGGGGACATTTGAAAGCGGATCGGATGAAAAAGAAATCCGCTTCCTCGCCACCCGCGCCCGCTACATCCGGCTCACCGCCCTAAGCGAGGCAAACAGCGGCATGCATGCCAACGCGGCCGAGATTTCGGTCATCGGCACGGTCACCACCAACCAGGCTCCCACCGTCGAGGCCATTCTTGCCAACACCTCGCTCAATACCTCGGTTCCCATCACCCTCGATGGCCACGATCCTGATGGAGATATCATTTCCTATTCCATCGTTTCCGGTCCCTCGAATGGCACTCTCGCCGGCACGGCTCCCGACCTGAGTTATGTGCCATCTCCCGGCTTCAGCGGTACCGATTCATTCATCTATCAGGCAAGCGATGGCGTGTTGGAATCCACAACGGCCCTCGTCACAATCGAAGTCACCCGCCCGAACAGCCCGCCTGTTGCAAATTCAAAGACCTTCACCACGTCGGCAAACACTGCGATATCCATTCTTCTCACCGCCTCGGATGAGGAAGACGATGCTCTCAACTTCGCCCTGGTCAATGGTCCGGCAAACGGCCGCTTGTCGGGTTTCGCACCATCTTTGGCATATCTTCCCGATACAGGTTTCAGTGGCATGGATCGTTTCACATTCCATGTCAGCGATGCCGATGGAGTTTCTCAAACCGCCACCATTAGCATCATCGTGAAGCCGGGCCCGGCACCGGTTCCCAACAAGGCGCCGGTCTTCCACACCCGCCCGGTCACCCGCGCTGCCGGCATGGAAGGAAAGCCCTACAAGGCAGCAAGTCTCGCGGATGCCGCCCAAGATGCGGACTCGGACGATGTCCTTACCTTTACTAAAATCTCCGGACCTTCCTGGCTCAAGATCGCATCGAATGGCTCACTCTCCGGCACCCCGCCCGAGGATTCCGCCGGCAAACATCAGTTTGTGATCCGCACTTTCGATAGTGAGAACGCCTACGCGGAGTCCGCGCTGCTCATCGACATCGCACCCGCTGGATTGCCCCTGCCATGGGAGTTCGACCCGATCGGAAAAAACAACAAGGATGCCAAAACTTCTTGGGAGGGTGGCACCTTTTCACTCCGCAGTGCAGGCGGCCTGAATGGCGGCGCTGATTCCGCCGGATTCGTCTGGCAGCGCTTGAGCGGCGATGGCCAGATCATCGCCCGCGTGGTGGATGTGGTGAATGGTGGCAACACCGCCCGCGCCGGAGTCATGATCCGTGAATCCCTTGCACCCAATTCCCGCCATGTCTTCATGGGAGTCACCGGCAACGGAGACTTCCGCGCCATCCGCCGCGACCGCACCGCCAAAGCCGCACTCGTCAAGGCAACCGGAAATGGAAAGCCCTCCAACGCATGGGTCCGCCTCGTCCGCAAAGGCAATACCATCACGAGTTATAAGAGTTCCGATGGCAAAGACTGGGTCGTAACCCAAGTCGCCACCATCAAGCTCAATGCACGTTGCTACATCGGCCTTGCCACCACGAGTGGCAGATCCACTCCCTCCTCAGCCCTCTTCCGGGACGTCAAAGTGAATCCTTGAGGCAACTGGCCATCTAACAAATTTCACTCCTCAAGGGGTGGAGCCACCTTGGGCACGCCGGTATCGATGGGGGTTTCCGAGAGTTTCTTCGCCGCGAGGAAATCCGCCACCATCGTTTCGCCTTT
Source organism: Akkermansiaceae bacterium (assembly GCA_025457805.1). Taxonomy (GTDB): domain Bacteria; phylum Verrucomicrobiota; class Verrucomicrobiia; order Verrucomicrobiales; family Akkermansiaceae; genus Luteolibacter. The sequence continues at coordinate 2,595 of JALOTR010000379.1, forward strand.
GGCAATCTGTGCCGCATTCATGCGTTGACGGACCAGTGAAATCACCGCCCTCGCCTGCTTCTCTCCGCCGGCATTGGCAAGTGTGGCCCACTTGTAGGCTTCCACATCATCCTTTGGCACACCCGTGCCTGCAAGGTGCATGCGGGCCACTTGAAGTTGTGCGGCGGGCACTCCGGCGGCAGCGGCCATGCCATACCATTTTGCGGATTCCATGCCGTCCTTGGGCAAACCCTTGCCGCCGAGATACAGCGCACCCAGTTTCATCTGCGCATCCGTGTTGCCCTGCTCCGCGGCCTTGGTGAACCACGTCACCGCTTGCTTCATGTCACGCGCCACGCCCTTGCCTTTGGCATAACTCTCCGCCACTTCCACTTGGGCGGCCACGTCTCCGGCATTCGCCTTGGCGAGCGATTCTTCCCATCCCGCTGCGTGGGCATGCGGCATGGCGGACCAGATCAGGGCGGCGAACAAACCATGGATTGCTTTCATCTTGCGCCCATTCCAGCACCCGGAACGCCCGCCGCCAAGGGAGATTTCGTGTCCAATCACCGCCCACCCTGCGGTTTCAGCGGGATTTCCTCAAGATCCGGACAAGACGCCCGGTGTAGCGTCGAAGTATGAAATCAGAGCGGGTCATCATCATCGGCGGCGGAGTCATCGGATTGTGCTCCGCCTACTACGCGCTCAAACGCGGTTTCGCCGTCACGGTGATCGAGCGCGAGGCCCCCGGCGGCGACAATTGCTCGATGGGCAATGCCGGCATGATCGTGCCCAGCCACTTCATCCCGCTCGCCGCCCCCGGCATGATCGCCAAGGGCCTGCGCATGATGCTCAATCCGGAAAGCCCGTTTTTCATCCGCCCGCGCATCGATTTGAGCCTCGTCCGCTGGTGCTGGCTCTTCTACCGCCACTCCACCGAGCGCCACGTCGCCGCCTCGCGCGAACTGCTGCGCGATCTCAATCTCGAAAGCCGACGCCTCTTCGCGGAACTCTCCGCCGACGAAGACTTCGGCCTCGTGCAAAAAGGCCTGCTCATGCTTTGCAAAACCCAGAAGGGCCTCCACGAGGAAGCCGAGGTCGCGGAGGCCGCCCACGCCATCGGACTCCAGGCCGATGTGCTCGATGAAAAAGCCACCGCCGCCATCGATCCGGACATCACCATGAACGTCGCCGGTTCCGTGCATTTCACCCAGGACTGCCACCTCAGCCCCGCCCGTTTCGTCGCCACCCTCCGCAAGCACATCCTCGCCCTCGGCGGCACCATCGAGAGCAACATCGTCATCGACGCCATCGCCACCTCCGGCGGCAAGGTCACCTCGGTTTCAGGAAACGGGAAAACATTCAGCGGCGATCAATTTGTCATCGCCGGTGGATCGTGGAGCGCGGAGTTGTTAGAGAAAGTCGGACTCCGCATTCCGCTCCAGGCCGGCAAAGGCTACTCGCTCACCCTCCCCGCCCCGCCGGAACTCCCACGCCTCTGCTCCATCTTTGCCGAAGCCAAAGTCGCCATCACTCCCATGGATGGCAGCCTGCGCTTCGGCGGCACCATGGAAGTCGGAGGGCTCGACCTCAGCATAAATAAGTTCGGATTAGAAGTCTTCTTAAATTCAGTCAAAGCTTATTTTCTCTTTTTCGGTGTAAT
>JALOTR010000380.1 GCA_025457805.1 Akkermansiaceae bacterium
GCGGTGATGGCGGGAACGGCGATCGGATTTTCGACTCCCATTGCCATCGCGCTGGGCGGGATGCTGGTGGTTTCGTTTTCAATGCTACCCGCCTACGTCCGGGGCAAACTTCACGGCAAAGGTCTGGAAACCATCTCCGGGCTCTGGACACTGACTCTCTATCTCATGCTGGGGCTGGTGCCCTTGCTCACCCATTGATTCGAAGCAATGCCATTTCTCCATCCGGATTCCGCTGATCTCTCCCGCCTCGGTGGCAAGGGGGCCGCTCTGGCACGCCTCGGAGCCATGGGCTTCGAGGTGCCACCGTGGTTTGCCATCGCACCGGATGAATCATGGCATCCCGCCGATCTCGCAAGGGCTCTAACAGGAATCAGCCCGGGGCCTTTTGCAGTTCGTTCTTCGGGAGCCCATGAAGACGGTGGTGGCCATTCGTTTGCAGGTCAGTTTGAAAGCCATCTCGATGTTTCCGCCGAACAGATTCCGGAAAAAATCGAGGCGGTGAGGAAATCGGCACGGGCGGAAGGGATTCTTGGTTACTGCCGTGAGCACGGCTTGGCGGAACCAGGAATGCCCACGGTCCTCGTGCAACAAATGATCGCTCCCCGCTGCGCAGGAGTGGCCTTCAGCGCGGATCCAGTGGGAGGCAGACGGGGAATCGCATTCATCTCGGCTGTTCCCGGGACCGGCGAGAAATTGGTCTCGGGTGAAGTCGATGGCGAGGACTGGCAGGTGAATCGAGTGGGCGGAATCATGGTTTCGCCGAACAAGCCCGATGTTCTCACCGAATCGGATGTGCGTGCGGTTGCTGAACTGGCAAGGAAATGCGAGGACGCCTGTGGCAGGCCACAGGACATCGAGTGGGCCATCGATCAGTCCGGCAAGTTATGGTTATTGCAATCCCGGCCCATCACCACCTTGGCAAAATTCCCGGACCCGGACGATCTGCCCCGGGTGTGGGACAATAGCAACATTGCAGAAAGTTATGGCGGAGTCACCACACCGCTGACCTTTTCATTCGCCCGGCGGATCTATGAGTCGGTATATCGCGAGTTTTGCAAGCTGATGTCCGTGCCTGCATCCAGGATTGAGAAGTCCGAGGAAGTTTTCCCCCGAATGTTGGGACTGGTTCGCGGCCGGGTTTATTACAATCTTGTCAGTTGGTATCAGGTCTTGGCACTGCTCCCGGGCTTTCAACTCAACCGCAGGTTCATGGAGCAGATGATGGGCGTGCGCGAACCGCTGCCGGATGAGATTGTGGAACGGATCGTCGCCGAAAATCGCGGTGGCCGAATGGCGGATCTGATCCACCTGATCGTGACGGGCACCGGCTTGATCCGGCGTTTGCTCGGGGTGGAAAAACAAATTGCCCTTTTCCAGATTCGCCTCGATCAGGCCTTGGCCGCTCCCCCGCTGCCGATTGCGCGGATGACTGGCGAGGAGTTGTGCGCCCACTATCGGGATCTTGAGAAACAATTGCTCAAGAAATGGGACGCGCCGCTGGTGAATGATTTTTTCGCAATGATATTCTACGGACTCCTGCGCGGACTTTGTGCGAAGTGGGCCGGAGACACGGCTGGAACCCTGCAAAATGAGTTGTTGTTGGATTGCGGTGAAATCATCAGCGCCGAGCCACCAAGACGGATCATTGCCATGGCGGCGATTGCAGCCCGCGAACCGTACCTCGCCAGCCGCCTTGCGGATCCGGATCTCCCCATTCCACAAAAACTTGCGGCAGTGAGGAGATGCCCTGAACTCTCAGTGGCATTTGAAACATATCTAACCGATTTCGGGGATCGATGTTTGGAAGAACTCAAACTGGAAAGCCCGACCGTTCGGGATGATCCGGGCAGCCTCTTGATTTCAATCGGAGCCATGGCCTTGCGGGGAATCCCCTCTCCAAGCGGGAACGAAGCGAGGCCTGCGATCGCTATGCCCGCTTTGCCTTGGCTGAAAAACCGGGTTTTCCTATGGGTTCTCAAGCAAGCACGGGCGCGGGTCAGGTCGCGCGAAAACCTGCGCTTCGAACGCACCCGTCTGTTCGGACGTGTCCGTTCCATCCTGCGCGAGTTGGGCCACCGCCTGCATGCCGATGGATTGTTAGAGAATCCCCAGGATGTTTTCTATTTGGAACTGGGGGAGATTCTCTCGTTGTGGGATGCCACAGGCACGATCGCAAATCCGGCTTCATTGGCCAAGCTGCGGCGGGAGGAATTCATGATCTATCAGAACACCGCCGAACCACCCGATCGATTCCAAACCCGAGGGCCTGCGCATCGATACGATCGGTTTGTACAAAGTCGAAAAGCAGATCCCGAAATGGAGGGATCCCTATCTGGAACCGGAGCCTGCCCCGGCCGGGTGATCGGGCGGGTGCGGGTGGTGACCGATCCTCGTGGGGCACGCTTGGAATTGGGTGAAATCCTGGTGGCACGGCAAACCGATCCTGGATGGGTGGTGCTTTTCCCCGCAGCGGCCGGTCTGCTCGTCGAACGCGGAAGTTTGTTGTCCCACTCGGCCATCGTTTCACGCGAGTTGCGGCTCCCTTGCATCGTTTCCCTGCCGGGCATCACCCAATTGTTGAAAACCGGGGATCGGGTCGAGATGGATGGCGCGGCGGGAACAGTGCGAATACTAACCGATTCAGAAGAATCATGAGTCGATCCGAGATCCAACACCGTGCCGATTTTTCGGAAGTGCGCTATGCCCAATGTTGGGAGGACTCGCGATTGTTGACCGCAGCCTTGGAGCCACAGGGGCGGGACTGCCTCAGCATCGGCTCCGCCGGTGACAATAGCTTCGCCTTGCTTGCAGCCGGAGCATCCGCCGTGACGGCAGTGGAAATGAATCCCGCCCAGGTGGCTTGTATCGATCTACGACGTGCATCGTATCTCACCTTGCAACATCGGGAGTTTCTCGAGCTGATGGGATCCCGGCCATCGCAGCGGCGGCTGGATTGGTATCGGGCTTGCCGGGAATTGCTGACTGATGATGCGAGGCGTTTCTGGGATGATCGGCAGGATGCTATCGAACATGGGATCGGAGACTCTGGGAAATTCGAGCGTTACTTCAAACTGTTCCGCAGCCGGGTGCTGCCAATTGCACATCCGAAACGACGGGTGATGGCATTATTGGAAAAACGGGATGCCGAGGGGCGGAAGCGCTTCTACGAGGAAGTCTGGAACCGGCGGCGGTGGCGGTGGATCTTTCAGTTGTTCTTTTCGCGACGGGTGATGGGCGCACTGGGGCGGGATCCGGAGTTTTTCAAGTACGTTGAAGGCTCGGTGGCGGATCGGATACTGGATCGGACGCGGCATGCGCTGGTAGCACTCGATCCTGCGGACAATCCTTATCTGCATTGGATTCTTACCGGGACCCATGGCGCATGCCTGCCGGATGCACTGCGGGAAGACCACTTCGAAGCGATCCGTCATGCGCTGGAAGCCGGACGATTCGAGGTGGCGGAGATGCCGCTTGAAGGCTGGCTGGAGCAGCATCCCGAGCGGAAATACGGTGCCTTCAATCTGAGTGATATCTTCGAATACATGAGCGAAGCCAACACTGCGGCATTGTTGAGGAGGCTCGCGGAATCATCATCTCCAGGCGGGCGACTCGCGTATTGGAACATGCTCGCTCCGCGATCCCGGCCGCTTGAGTTATCGCATCTTTTGTTAGATAGATCCGAACTTGCAGCCAGGTTGTTTGCGGGCGACAGGGCGTTTTTCTACAGCCGATTCGTGGTCGAGGAGGTCTTGCCGTGAGTCAGGCCGAGTGGGTGGGGATTGCAGCGGTGCTCGTGATTCTGGGTGGCGGAATGCCAGTGGTGAGAATCCTCACAAAGCGGAGCGGCACATCGGCCGAAGTGTCGCGGAAGGCGGTTCACATCGTGATGGGCATGGTCTGCATGACCTTACCTTGGTGGTTCGCAAGGCCGGAACCGGTTTGGGCATTGGCGGTCATAGCGACCATTCCCCTGATGTTTTTGCGCCTGGTGCCAGCGTTGCGTGAAGGACTTGGCTCGACCTTGCACGGAGTGAAGCGTCCCTCTTATGGCGAGGTCTTGTTTGCACCAGCGGTAGCGCTGGTCTTTGATCTGGCTGCGGGGGACCCTTTCCTGTTTTGCATTCCGGTCGCCGTCCTGACCCTCGCCGATGCCGCAGGAGCCTTGGGCGGGACACGATGGGGGCGGCATCGTTATGGAGCCGGCGAGGGTTTCAAGTCCTTCGAAGGATCCGTGA
>JALOTR010000381.1 GCA_025457805.1 Akkermansiaceae bacterium
AACAAGCCGGCTCATCCAACGGCGGGTAACGTCCTTCTTTGATTTCGGGCTTCCCTCGCCGCCGTGGATGGCCTAGACGTTAGCGCAAGAAATGAATCCGATGCCCGACCTTAATCTTCGTGCTCGATTTCCAGATGCAAGCGACACCTATATTGGTTTCGCCCAGAAGTTCTTCCGCGAGCATCAACTCGGAACGTTTACAGAACCCCGCTTCTGGGAGTTGATTGACAAAGCTCGTTCGGTCGTCTCGAACCGAAACTCCGAAAGCGAGAACCACCGTCTTCACCGGAAAGCGCTGATCACAGCATTCTCAGCGCTCGATATCGGGCAGCTTTACGATGCCGCAGAGATTTATTGGAGACGCTACTTCGAGCTAAACGATCGTAAAGTCTGGAGTGCCATTCACATTGTCTGTGGGTGCTCAGATGACAGCTTCATGGATTTTCGCGAATGGGTGTTATCTCAGGGCGAATCTGCTTTCCGGGCAATGAAGGATGACCCGGATTCGCTCCCGGAACTGATGATTAGGGCGGGAACCGACTGCCCCTTCTTTGAAGGCGCAATCTGCGGACCAATTTGGCAAGTCTTCGAGGACCGCACAGGGGGGGTCGAGATTCCTCTACTCGATCAGAGTTTCACTGAACTGACGGGCGAATGGATCGAAGAAGTGGACGCTCAAAGATTGTTTCCAAAGTGCTTCGCCCATCGAAACGCCACAAAATCATAAGTGCAACAAGACGGCACATCCAACGACGTGTAACGTCCTTCTTTGAATTCGGGCTTCCCTCACCGCCGTGGATGGCCTATACGTTCGGCGAAAGAACCTAATGAACGACGAAATTGCAGAGATTGAGAATATAGTCGGTTCAAAATTGCCCGACGACATCAAGTCCTTTTACACGGGAGCCCTCGGTAAGGTAGAGCTTCCAGCTGAGATAGACGTCCCCGATTCTTCACCCTGGATCGACGAGGTGAATAGATTCTTCGATGAGAACGACGCGCTCGCTCTACTCAGAGAGGACGCTCAAACAATAGAATATGAAATACGCAATATCCCCGCTCGAACCATCCCCATCGCTGACAATGGGAATGGGGATTATTACATCGTCTCTCTGAGAGAATTAGATTTCGGAGCCATCCTCTACGCCTTTCACGAGACCTGTGATCCCATGGATGACTCACTCGAAGGCGCGATCGTTCTTGCGCCAAGTTTCACTGAGTGGGTCGCGTCATTCAGACCAAAGGAGAAGCGAAGCTCGACTCCCGATTGGAACGCGATTCGCGAGGCGAAGCTTCAAGAGATTCTGCATCCGAAGCCACCTTGGTGGAAGTTTTGGGCGAAGGGGAACAAGTAAACCAAACAAGTCGAACAAGACGAGACACGGCAACCCCTATCAGCCGCTTTGTTTACATGATTTTCCGTAGATCCAACCCAAACCCCGTGATCGACGCTCGCTCCCGCTGATGGTGTTGCGTGCTCTTTGACGTTATCCCGAAAATGATCCGATTTGTTCTAGCCGCATTCTTCGTGGGGCTTCAATGCGCCCCCGCTGTCGAGATACGTGTCCCCGACGGTTGGTCTCAAGTGGAAGTCCCACCCTCATCGATCCCATACGAGATGCCGGCCACTATCCGACCAATGATCCGATTGGGGCGCCCCGGCATACTTGGGGTAGTGGATATTGCCGAGATGGAGGTGGGGATACCCTTGGATGAGGCTGCGAAGCGCTATGTTCGCGGGATGCCTATGCGAGGAATGACAGTTGAGTCCACGTCCAACGTAAGTCAGCGGGGTCACGAGGCTAGACGAATTCGAGGAATTCTGACTGTGAGGGTAGCGGGAAGGCAGAATTCGTTTCCGGTCGAAGTGTTCCTAATTATGACGCAGGAATGCATCCTCAGCGTAGAAGCGGTAGGCGAGGATGCGACGTCCACGATGAACGAAGTCCTGAGTTGGATCGCTTTTCAGTCAGCCACCGCCCCGTCAAAGGCATCAGATACCAAAGGAGGCGAAGGTCGGAGCAACTGGGAATATATTGGTATGAGCATTGTTCTTGTGGCTGTAGCTTACGCAATTCTTAAATCCACATCCTTGCGAAGAAAAAAGAGAGGATGGTTTCAATTTTAAAGTGGGACAACGGGGGACAACGGCGCTAGTTCGCTACGCTCTGGACGCCCTACACGCGCCGTGCCACACTTTGAACTTCCGGCACAAGATATGATGCGTTCACTGCATGCTCTGGCAATTCTGGTCGCGAATCTGGTCGCTTCGCAAAACAAGGGCACAGGCCGCCGCATCCAGTGGCGGATAACGCTTGGGTTTGAATCCGGGATTCCCACCAGTACATCCGGACGGACACAGACCGATTTACTTGCGCAGCGAGCCCTTTTCCCGGCGCTTGAAGTCGCTGGAACGGGGCTGACGGAGCAGGGCGTATTTTTCATTGGTGAATGGGGCGGGTTCCTTTATGGTGCGGCTCCCCGAGGGGGAATTTATGGCAATCAAAGGACTTGAACTGGCACTGGCATGTGCGAAAGCGGCGGATGGAACGAAGGCGGAGGGAATCCGGATTCTGGACATGCGCGGATTGTCGAATTTGACGGATTTCATGGTGGTTTGCACCGGCACCTCGATGCCGCAGCTCCGCGCGATTCTGCGGGATGTGGCGGGTCAGGTGGAGGAGGAGCACGGGGTGAAACCGCTGCACACGGAAGGCAAGGCGGACACTCGCTGGGTGGTTTTGGATTTCATCGACGTGATGGTGCACGTGATGGATGCGGAACTTCGCGAATACTACGGTCTGGAAGACTTGTGGAAGGACGCGAAGGAAGTGGAATGGCAGCCTGCGGCGTGACAAGCGGCCTGCGCTGTGCACATTGATGCCGGTGGCTGCTCCGCAAAACGGATCCGTGATGCTCTCGATCCAACCGCGCGGCGCGGTTCTGGGCGGGGTGGGTGTGGCTTTGTTGATCGCCGGATTGTGGCGGGTGGATGGCGTGCTGGCTTCGCTGGGCGTGGCGGTGGGCTGCCTGTTGGTGATTTCGCGGATTCTGGCAAAACTCAATCCGGCGAGTTTGGAGATATCGCTGCAATGCCCTGAAAAAGTGCAGGCGGGTGTGAGTTTCCCCCTGACTCTGACTTTGGCCAATCCGCGCCGCTGGCTGGATGCCTTCGGGGTGCGGGTGGATGTGCATTTGGCCGGGCACACGCGGACCGGCGGGCGGGCGACGTGGATCGCGGCGGGCTCGGCGGCGGATTTGGAATTGCGGGTGTCGGTACCGTCGCGTTGCCGGGCGCTGAATCACCGGGTGAGGTTGGTTTCGGATTTCCCGTTCGGGTTTTTCGAGATGGTGAAAATTTCCGAAATCCGCCAGCCGCTCTGGGTCCTGCCGCGGCCGATCGTGCCGCGCGGGGTGTGGTTTCGCGGTGGGGTGCTGGATGCGACGGACAGCGAGGGCCACACGGCCGGGGAATCGCCGGGCGAGCCGCGTGGTTTGCGGCCGTGGCGGCACGGCGACTCGCCCCGGCGGATGATTTGGCCTGCGACGCTGAGGTCGGTGGCTCGCGGGGGCGGTTTGGTGGTACGGGAATCGGACCCTCCCGGCTTTCGGCCGCTGCGCTGCGCGGTGGTGTTTCATTCGTTTGGCACGGATGGCGGGTTGATCCGGCCGGACCGTTTTGAGAGGTCGATTTCGATGGTCGCCGGGACGCTGGGCCAACTCCAGGCGCAGGGCATCGCGGCGCGTCTGATGGCGGATTTCCACGATTGGAAGGCCCACCCCTGCCAGACGCGGGCGCAGTTGGCGGCTTGCATGGAACTGCTGGCAGAGGCGCGGCGGGCATCGGGCACGGAGGCCCACGACTTGCAGGCGGCCTTGGCGGAGGTCGGCGATGATGAGGGCTTGATCGTGATTTCCGACATGCCGGTGTCGAGTTGGCGTGGCGCGCTGCCTTTGAGAAACCAGAGCGCTTTCACTCCTGAGCAGCCCGCTGCCCGGCACGGAAGGGAGGTGGCGCGATGATGGTGTTGCGCTCCATCGGTTTCATCGCTTCTGCGGTGCTGGCTTATGCGTTGCTGCGCGGTTGGCCGGATTCGTGGCCTGGCCTGATGCGGGCCTGCGCGGCGGTGCTTGCCTTGGTCGGCGGGCTCGGTCTTTGGGCCTGGCGCGGGGTTTCCAAGGACGAAACCCACGCCAAGGGCCGGCGGGTGGCGCATTG
>JALOTR010000382.1 GCA_025457805.1 Akkermansiaceae bacterium
CAACACCGCGCCCTGCTCCGGCAATGCGGTCGCGGGGAACGATTGCTCCTGCGTGAAAGGGCGTTTTTCGATGGAAATTTCCCCGGCCTGCGAAGCCGCAACGAGCAGGATGGGGACCAGGTGAAGAGCGGACAAACGGATCATGAACAACGGCATCATCTACGAACCCCCAAAAAGATCAACCCGCCGTTTCCCCAATCTCAGTCCCTCCAAGCCCCCCGCCAGCCCCCTGTCCCCCCACCAAGTCCGACCCACCCCCACAAGCACAAATCTAATCAGTTTCTCTGGAAAATTGTTTCCTGCCGAACCCGCCCCTTCAATCCCGAGCAGCCCCCGCAAGAAAATCTTAGTTTGTTTCTCTGGCAAATTGTGAGGCCGGTCCTCCACGCCCATGCCGGCAAGCACGATTCTCGTCAACTTCTCTGGAAAACTATACTTGCTCTGGAAAACTATACTTGGGCCAGGGCGCTGGGTGGGCGGGGCCGGACGACAAGCACGAATCACATTATATTCCTGGAAAGTTAGAGGAGAGCGACGGGGGTGGGTGGGGGTGATTTTTGGAAATTTGGGCTTGTTGAGGTGGGTTTTGGGGTGGGTATTTGAAAAATTTTGGGAATGAGCTTGATGGGTTGGGGGACAATTGTTAATTTTTGTTTACAAATCAAACCCCGCCCCGGTTGTTATGAAAATTCGCCCTTTGTTACTTGGTCTCGTGGGAGTCCATCTGCTGCCGCTTGTTTCCCCGGATTGCCGGGCGGCGAATGTGGATACCGAGTTGGTGATCCTGGTGGACGCGCAGACTTATTCGGCGAGCGATTTCAATCTGATGATCGAAAACGTGGCGCGATCATTTGAGCGGCAGGAGTTCATCGACTCGGTGATGAATGGGATTTACGGCAAAATGGCCACCTCCGTGATGCTCTACAACCTGTCCGGCCAGCAGGTGGCCACGAGCTGGGCGGAGCTTTCCACGCCCCAGCAGTTTACGAATTTCGCCCAGACCGTGCGCGGCATCACGTATCCGAATCGGGGAGGAAATGTCAGTTACGCGGCTGCCATCACTGCGGCGAGAAACTCGATCAACAGCTCCAGCTTTGTGGGCACGACGAAGCAGATCACGATCATCGACGATGCCACCGGCTTCTACTCGGCGGATCCGGCGGGGACGCTGGCAGCGCGGAACTCCGCCCTGGCTGCCGGCGTTGATCTGATCAATGCGATCGTTTTCGACGCGGCCCACCGGGAAACTGAGATTGCGAACTTCTACAACACGAACGTGGTGAACCAGCCCGGGGGCGTGACTTTGGTTTCCAGTCCCCAAGGCGGGCCGAAGAGCAGTCTGAATCTCTCGCAGATCTCCACCTCCATCTCGACCCAGATCTCTGAGCCAACCATGACGATTTCCGCCGTGCCGGAGCCATCGGGCTTGCTGCTGATGGGTGCTTCCGCGCTGGTCTTCTGCGCGGGAATCCGTCGCCGCGCCTGATTGGAAATCCGTGCGGTGCATGGCATCTCCCGCGTTTGCGTGACGGTGGCCGGGAGTGAAATACCTCCGGAGTTTACCGCGTAGCGACAAATCATGAAATCCATGCTGCGGAAATTCTCCATGACTTTGATCCTGGCTGGCGGACTGGTGGGATGCCTTTCCACGGATGCGGAAGCTGCGGATAAGAAGGTGCTCGTTTACACTCGGAATCATGTGACCAACGGCAAAGGCTTTGTGCATGACAACATCGCGGACAGCGTGAAAGCGGTGAAGGAACTCTGCGCGGAAAAAGGTGTGATCGCGGAGCATTCCGAAGATCCCGCCGTGTTCACCAAGGAGAATCTCGCGAAGTATGCGGCCGTGATTTTCTCGAACTCCAACAACGAGGCGTTTTCCGATCCCGCCCAAAGCAAGGCATTCACCGAGTATGTCGAAAATGGTGGCGGCTTCGTGGGCATTCACTCGGCATCCGGCTCGGAGCGCAAGAACCCGGATTTCAAACGCATCCTCGGCGGCACCTTCAAGTGGCATACACCAAACCAGAAATTCAATGTGATCGTGGTCGATCCCAGCCACCCATCCACCAAGGGCGTGCCATCGGTATGGACTTGGAAAGATGAGGGATATCTCTGCGACCTCGTTCCCGGCCTGCATGTGATTTTGGAAATGGACACCACCAGCGTGCCCAAACCGCCCCGCGAAAAGTGGGAGATGAAATTTGAGGGCAACCGTTTCCCGCTCGCCTGGTCCCACACGGTGGGCAAGGGAAGATCGTTCTACACCGCGCTCGGCCACGACATTGCCTGTTATTCCGATCCTGTCTTCCGCAGCCATATCCAAGGTGGCATCTTCTGGGTGCTTGGCATGGCAAACTGATATCTAACAAAAAACACCACATGACTTCCAACGATTCATCCACCCGCCGCGGTTTCCTCAGAACTTCGGTTTTCGCGGGCGCAGCCATCGGATTCCCCACCATCATTCCCTCGCGAGTGCTGGGTGCGGATGCTCCGAGCAACAAGATCAACATTCTCCAGATCGGCTGCGGGCGCATCGGCCGCGACATGGACATGCCGGGCATCCTCAGACAGGACGCCGCCCGCATCGTGGCCGTGTGCGATCTGGATTCCCTCCGTGTGGCCGACGGCAAGGAGATGGTGGAGGGATATTACAAGAAAAAGAAAATTGATCTAACAGCCGCGACCTATGGTGACTACCGCGAGGCCTTGCAGCATCCGGACATCGATGCCGTATCAGTGAGCACGCCGGATCATTGGCATGCCGAGCCGGTGATCGCCGCCGCCATGATGGGAAAAGACATCTATGTGCAGAAGCCGCTTTCCATGACCATCACCGAAGGCCGTGCCGTGGCGGATGTGATCAAGGCCAAGGAGCGCATGTTCCAAATCGGCAGCCAGCAGCGCTCAGGATCCCAATTCCGCATCGCCTGCGAAATGGTCCGCAGCGGCCGCATTGGAAAAGTGCACACTGTGAAAATCGGCTTGCCGAGCGATCCTGCGGGCGGCAGCACGGAAGTCATTCCGGTGCCAGCGAATCTCGACTATGCGATGTGGCTGGGCCCTACTCCGGACGTGCCCTACACCAAGGACCGCGTGCATGCGCAAGGTCCTGATCTGAAAACCCGCTACGGCGAAAGACCCGGCTGGCTCCGCATCGAGGACTACTGCCTCGGCATGATCACCGGTTGGGGATCCCACCACGTGGACATCGCCCACTGGGGAATCGATACCGAACTGACCGGACCAATTTCGATCGAAGGGAAAGCGGAGTTTCCGAAATCCGGTGTGTGGAACGTGCACGGACCCTATCACATCGAGATGAAATATGCGAATGGCGTGACCATGATCATCGATCACAAACTTCCAAACGGTGTGAGATTTGAAGGCAGCGATGGCTGGATCTTCGTCACCCGTGGTGCGGAGCGCGTCACTGCCTCCGACCCAATTCCGAAAGGAGCTGCCGCGAAGGCCTTGCAAGCCAGCAAACCGGAAATCCTCTCCGAGCCTCTCGGTGCGAACGATGTCCGCCTTCACGAGAGCCCGAATGGTGACCATCATCTTGATTGGATCCGCAGCATCCAAACGCGCAAACCGGCCGTCACCAGCGCCGAAGTGGCGCATCGTTCCACCAGCGCCTGCATCACTGGGTGGATCGGCATGAAACTCGGCCGCAAGCTCACCTGGGATCCGGCGAAGGAAACTTTCGTGGGAGATGATACCGCCAACTCCATGCGCAGCCGCGCCCAACGCGCGCCTTATGGGATCGACCACATGAAAAAGGGCTGAGCCTGTTCTCCAAAACAAGGAGCGGCGGAATCGGTCCGCCGATGAGGATGGAAAGCGCGTGGGGAAGAGCTCCGCGCTTTTCCATGCTCACCGCATCCGCGTGGGCGATCGGATATCGCCCTTCCTTGGCGCAGGCGTGGGGAATGTCTTCGAAGCAAGGAGCGGCGGAATCGGTCCGCCGTCGTGGATGAAAAGCGCATGAGGAAGAGCTTCGCGCTTTTGATGCTCCCCGCATCCGCGTGGGCGATCGGATATCGCCCTTCCTTGGGGGCAAGCGTGGGGAATGTCTTCGAAACAAGGAGCGGCGGAATCGGTCCGCCGTTGTGGATGGAGAGCGCATGGGGAAGAGCTTCGCGCTTTCCATGCTCACCGCATCCGCGTGGGCGATCGGATATCGCCCTTCCTTGAGGGCAAGCATG
>JALOTR010000383.1 GCA_025457805.1 Akkermansiaceae bacterium
CTTATACCGGTGACACCACCGTTTCCAATGGACGGCTGAAACTCGATTTCCCATATCTCGATGACGCCGCCGCCCTCAGCGTGGATGGCGTTCTCGAGTTGAATCATGGCAGCATCGATGTCGTCGGTTCGCTCACCCTCGGTGGTCAGCTCAAAGGCCCCGGCGAATATGATGAAAACAACAGCGACGGCTACATCGTCGGCAGCGGCAAAATCAAGGTGCTCGGCTCGAATCCATTCGATACCTGGGCCGCAGAAAACATCACCAATATCAATCCACTCGCCGATGCCACGACCACCGGCGATCCCGACGCGGATGGAGTTTCCAACCTCGCGGAATTCGCATTCAACGGCGATCCACTCAGCGGTGCAAACAATGGCAGCGTGAATGTTTTCACTGCGGACAGCAACGATTCCGGCAGTGAAGAGGAACTCATCCTCACCATTGCTGTGAGAAAGGAATCACCCGCCGCTCCCGCGTTCTCCGGCAGCCCGCTGGAACTCAGCGTCGCAGGCATCACTTATACCATCGAGGGCAGTGTGGATCTATCCACATTCAACTCCCCCGTCAGCGAAGTCAGCCCCATCACCAGCGGCCTGCCGAATCTGAGTGCAAACCCGGATTACGAATACCGCAGTTTCAGCCTCGGCGGCTCCAATGGCCTCGCAGGCAAAGGTTTCCTCCGCGCCAAAGTCCGGAACTGATATCACTTCTACTCTGATGATTTCGAAACTCACCCTCGCCGCCATCCTCTTTGCCGCAACTCTCGTGAGCGGCACGGCGGATGATCGTTTCCTCAAAGCCCACGGCAATGAAATCCGCGATGCCAAAGGCAAACCCATCCTCCTCCGCGGCGTGAACCTCGGCGGCTGGCTCGTCTTCGAGCCTTGGATGTGCCCCATGGATTCATCCGGAACCCTCAAGGACGACTACTCCGCCCGCGAAGTGCTCGCCAAACGCTTCGGCACCGCCAAAGCCGAGGAACTGCTCCGCGTCTATCAGGAAAACTGGATCACGGAAAAGGACTTCGACAACATCGCCGCCCAAGGACTCAACGCCATCCGCATCCCCTTCTGGTATCGCAACATCCAGACTGAAGAAGGCGCGTGGATTCCCGGCGGACTCGAACGCCTCGACTGGGCCGTCGCGGAAGCATGGAAACGCGGCATTTATTCCATCATCGATCTCCACGGCGCACCCGG
Organism: Akkermansiaceae bacterium; assembly: GCA_025457805.1. Taxonomy (GTDB): domain Bacteria; phylum Verrucomicrobiota; class Verrucomicrobiia; order Verrucomicrobiales; family Akkermansiaceae; genus Luteolibacter. Next base: position 1,203 of record JALOTR010000383.1, read on the forward strand.
CGGCCAGACCAATGGCGTCAGCGTCGGCCGCAAGCGCGAGAAAGCCGAATTCTGGAACAACGACGCCCACCTCCGCCGCACCGCCGCCATCTGGCGCAAGGTCGCGGAGCACTACAAAGGCAACCCCGCCGTGGCCGCCTATGATCTGCTCAATGAACCCGCCGATGCACCCTCGCTCGGGGCTTTGTGGAGTGCCTATGATTATCTCTATCGGGAAATCCGCGCGGTCGATCCCGATCATATCATCACTGTCGAAGGTTGTGTGAATACCAAGGTCGGCGACAAACACATCCACTGGGGCTGGGATGCTCTGCCGCATCCGGATTTCTTCGGTTGGAAAAACGTGTTATATCAAGTCCATCATTATGAATGGGATTGGGATCACCCGGAAAAACAAATCCGCGGGATCGATTTCCAGGTCGCGGAGTGGAAGAAGAACATGAAACTCGGCGTGCCCGCCTACATGGGCGAGTTCAATCCCATGGGAGTCGAGGAAGCATGGGTTCACGCGCTCGAACAATACACCGCCGCCGGCATGCACTGGACCTTCTGGAGCTACAAGGCCAACCACGGCACCGGCTCGGACAGTTGGGGCCTCTACAATCCCATCAAAAAAGACCCGCCCAATCTGCTCACCGATGACGAATCCGTCATTCGCGCCAAATGGAAGGCTGTGCGCACTTCGGAGTCTTATGCGCTCAATCCGATGCTCGATCGCGTCTTGAAAAAAACCGTCGGCGCTGCTGCCGACAAGTCTTCCGTCAGTTCGAATCCCTGAGAAGAAACCTTGGCCATTTTCATGAAAGCAAAACCCTTGTTCTTTAAAGTCGCTGCAGCTGCCTTGCTCAGTCAATCCAATGCTCATGCTCAGGCCACGTGGACCAGCACCACAATCGGCGGCGATTGGGCGGACGTCAATGCATGGACGATCGGAGGGGCCCCAGGCTCTCTGACCACTCCCAACGGATCCAGTGCCCTGATCTTCGACACGGCGAGCCTGAATCGCGTTTATACCAATACCCTCACAAACTTCACTGCCACTTCGCTCACCGTAAACAGCGGAAGCAGAGATAACACAGTCACTGGCAATGCGATGAATCTGTCTGGAGCCGTGACTGTTTCCACCGGAAACTGGCAGACTTTCGGCCTCAATATCGCCATGCTCAGCGGTTCCGGCTCATTCAGCCAGTCAACAGGCCAAACCACTTTCAGCGGACAAATTTCAGGCTCCCAGGCAATTTCCAAGACAGGTGGGGGGACGCTTGTATTCTCGGGATCGAACACCTTCACCGGAAATGTATCCGTCAGTTCGGGTGCACTTTCCATCACCCACAACACCGGTCTTGGCACCACCGCAGGAAAAACCACCGCAAATGGTGGCCGGCTGGACCTTTCCAATAACATCACCATCACGGGCGAAACATTGGAAATTGCGGGCAACGGTGGCAGCAACACCACCGGCGTATTCCGCAATGTTTCCGGTAACAACACATGGGCCGGAAGTGTCACAACCATTGGCAATGACTCTCGCATGGTGGCTGCTGCGGGCACGCTGACCATTTCCGGAGTCGTTAGCTCAACCAACAGCGGAAACAACCAAGTCATCTTCCGTGGCGAGGGCGGGACCATCGAACTCACCAACGCCAACACCTATGGAGGCGCAACTCGCATCTTCGGCACCGCCAGCAACTCCGCCACAGTGCCTATGTTACGTCTGAGCGGTGGCAACAACCGTCTCCCCACAAGCACATCCATTGATATCGGGGGTGGTGGAGTTTCCGGCAGCTTGGAAATCGCCGGCATCAGCCAGGAAGTGGCTGGCCTTGTTTCGAACAGTGGCGCAACCACTTCCAAAATCTCAGGCTCGGGGGCAGCGACCTTGGTGGTGAACAACTCAGCAGAAGGAAACTTTACCGGAACCATCACCGACAGCCTGGCCTTCACCAAATCCGGTGCCGCTACCTACACGCTAAGCGGCAATAACAACTATAGCCGTGGCACCATCATCAACGGTGGCACATTGAGGGTATCCCATGTGGCAGCGCTCGGAACCGGAACAGTCACATTCAACGCATCCTCCGGCGCCGTGCTCCATCTTGCCACGAACACGAGCGTCAATGCTTACAACGTCGCCATGGGGTCAAACCGATTCAATACCATCATCAGCGACAAGGCAGCCTCAAGCGCCGGAACGATCCACGCTCTCGGCACTCTTTCCATCGGCTCCTCCACCCTCACCATCAACCGGGGAACCAACACCACTGGCACCAGCGCAGGAGTTTCGTTCACTTCGGTCGATTTGTCCGCCGGAAACAACGATCGCAACGTGGTCTTCAATGGGGATGGCGTGATCTCACTCGGGTCTGTCGCCGCCCTTTCCAACAATATCGGATTCACGGGTGGACCCGGCAATGGCGGGACCGTCAGCAACAAGGTATTGCAACTGGACGGAACCAATACAAACAATTCCGTATCAGGTGTGATATCCGACACGAACGCCACAGGCTCCACCGTCGTAAGCCTCATCAAAGCGAACTCCTCGACCTGGACGCTCAACTCAAACAACACCTACACCGGCACCACCACCATCAAGGCTGGCACGCTCAAGATCAACAGCTCCACCGCGATCGCAAACAGCTCATCCATCAGCGTGGGCGACGCCGGCTCCTCCGGGGCCATCCTGGATGCCTCCGCCGCAGGACTCGCCATCGCCTCGTCCCAAACCGTCGGCGGCATCGGCACCATCCTCGCCACAGGACAATCCGTCACCTCCTCCGGCACCCTTTCTCCCGGCAACAGCGTTGGAACTCTCAGCATCAGTGGTGGCTCGCTGGTCCTCGATGCCAACTCGGACTTCATCTTCGAACTCGGCCTCAGCAGTGATCGCATCGATTTGATCAACTCATCCTCGCTCGCGCTCGGCACCAGCACACTCGGATTGTCTGACTTCTCTTTCATCGACTCCGGCGGCTTCGGCGCAGGCATCTACACACTCATCAACGGC
>JALOTR010000008.1 GCA_025457805.1 Akkermansiaceae bacterium
GACCGGGGGCTTGGGAAAGTTTGGCGAGAGGGGCTTATTCCAGCTCAGTGCTGCCTTCCACGCTGTTGTTCCGCACCACGGGTTTTGGGGTGTTTTCCTTGCTCTGGAGGTTTCCACCTACCTGGTTGCCGGTGAGGGTGCCGCGGCCTTTGTTGCCGAAGAATTGCAGGTCGCTCTTCACCAAGTTGTCAGTGACGAGGAAATTTCCGCCTTCGTTTTGAACGAGTTGGATGTTTCCGCCGACGGAGTTGGCCAGCACGCGGATGGCTCCTTTGCTGAATTCCGCCTGCACGTCGCCGCTGATCACGGAATTTTGAACCAGCAGGACATCCGCCTTTCCGGCGATGGAGCCGCGGGTGACTTGGACGTTTCCGCCCACCTTGGTGCTGCCGCCGATGAGGACCGAGCGGGTCTTGTTGCCCTGGACGTCGCCATTGATCTGGGTGCTCTGGCTGATGTCGATCAGAGTCGAGCCATTGCCCTGGATGTTGCCTTCCACCGTGGCCCCACGGACGAAAAGCTTGGCGCCGGCGCGGACGATCACGTTCCCCTTGATGGTCGTGCCGTTGAGGACGCAGGTGGTGTTGCGGGCGATCACGACGTTGTCATCGATGGTGCGCGGGCCGACGTTGCCCCGGAGCACGACATCCGCGTGGGACGCCAGCGAGGAGAGGACAAACATCGCTCCGGCCGCAATGGATGCCAGCGAGCGGGAGAACTGTGGAATGCGTGGGGATGGATTGGTTTTCATGGGGTTGTGGAGTTGGGGTTGGGATTGGAGTTGCGAATCAAGGCTTCAGACTGGCGCAAAAACGGATTGATTCAAACGAAGTGAAATCTTTTCCGCCAGTGCCGAATTTTCACAAAATCCCCCCTTCCGAGTTCCAGTCTTGCCATTGCCGGGAAACAACGTAGCCTCACGGGCGAGCAGGTTTTTCCAACCTCCGAAGCCCCATTCCGGTCGAACGCTAGTTTGTTCCACGCCTTCCTACACGGTGGTGGAATCGATCGGCGGCCCAGGAAACCGGATCCTCCTGCCTCACGGGCGGCGGCGCAAACCGGATCCGTCCCGACAGGTTGGAGTTCCTTTCCGCAAGCCGTTGCGGAGCTTCACCCCGGCACCCAAAAAGCCGGTTTTGTCGGGATTTCCTCCGGCCAGCACAAGGTCCTACCAGCACCAGCGGGCCTACCCAAACCCGCCGCGCCGGGCCACCCGAAACCATACCCATGTGACACCATGTCAAACGCAACACAATCATCCCATTCATCGGGAGACAGTCGGCGCCGCCGTTCACGCGGCGGTAAGAATCGCAACAACAACCACGAAAACCGCCGCGGCGGAGATCGCGAAAACCGTGGTGAGCGCGGCGAACGCGGTGATCGGGGAGATCGCGGCCCGCGGGATCACAACCGCAGTTCGAATTCCAATTCCAATTCCAACTCCAACCGCGCCGAGGAATTCCGTCCCCAGGCACCGCGCCGCACCTACGCTCCGCCCAAGCTGACCCTCTGGCAGAAATTGCTCAACATGGTCGGTCTCTACAAGGCCCCCACCCCACCCGCCCGTGGCTCGATCCAAGCAGAGGCCAAAAAGCCCCGCGAAGAATCCGCACCACGTCCCGCCAAGTCGAACACCCGCAACGCCCGCACCACCGACGGCCCAGCCGCCGAGAAAACCGAGCGCAGCGGCGAGCGTCCGCCCAAGCGCGAGCGCGCTGAACGCGGCGAGCGTGGCGAGCGTGGGGAAAGAAGCGAACGCGGCAGCCGCCAAGGCGACCGCCCGCGCGGTGGCGACGGCTCGACCGTGGAATCGCCCCGCGTCTATGTGGGAAATCTTTCCTACGACGTCAGCGAGCAAGACCTCCAGGAGCTCTTCAAGGGCATCGGTGCGGTGCGCAACGTGGAAATCGTTTACAATCGCAGCACCCACCGCTCCAAAGGCTACGGATTCGTCGAAATGCTCCGCATGGACGAAGCCGTCCGCTCTGTGGAAGTGCTTCACGATCAACCCTTCATGGGCCGCAAACTGATTGTTTCCGGAGCCAAATCCAAAGGTCAGGACGAGCGTGAGGACAACGAAGAGCGCCCCGAGCGCGAGCCGCGTCCGATCGTCGTGGCCCCGATGCCGGCTGCGGCTACCGCTGTGGCTGCCACCGCTGCCGCGACAGCCGCCGTCGTCGATGCACCCGCCGCGACCGAGACTCAAGCCGAAGCAGAAGAACCCGTCATCCAGACGATCATCGAAAACGTGACCCCGGCCGAAGCCGCCGCTGAGGCCGCTGAGGCTGCTGAAACCGTGGAAGCCACGGCCGAGGCAGTGGAAGCCGCCGCCCCCAGCGCCGACGACCTCGTTTCCAAATACGGCTTCGACGAACCCGCCGAAAAGCCCCAGCAACCCTGAGCCCTCAGACCCAGACCCGCGCCGGAGCCCCAAGCTCTCAGGCCTCTCAACATCAACCGCCCCCGTCCCGCTCACCCGGGCCGGGGGCTTTTTCAGGCCCCAGCGCTGCCCAACTGGGTTCCAGAGAAAATACGTAGTCCGTACTTGTCAGGTTTTGGTCGCGGATCACGCTGAAAAACAGATTTCCAGAGAAATAATGTAGTTTTGCGCTTGATGGATTCCGGGGCGGTGGGAGGCGAGCTGGGGGCATCGGCGAAACCGATCGTATTCCAGAGAAATAATGCAGTTTTGCGCTTGATGGATTCCGGGGGCGGCGGGAGGCGAACTGGGGACATCGGGACACCGCTCGATCACGGGTCCTCCTTGTCTTGGTCTTTGCGTCGATTTTTACCGCGGCAGAGGAACCACCAGAAGAGTCCCCCATGCGCCAGGATGACCAGCACGGCGGCGGCCAAGGCGATCCAGAGGGCGGGGTTCGCGGCGAGGTGGGTCACGATAGTTCCAGCTCCAAGTAGGCCTCGACTTCCCTCGATGGGTCGTGGGCCCGCATCAGCGCCTCGCCGATGAGCACAGCGTTGGCTCCCGCCTCAAGGACGCGCATGGCGTCCGCCGGGGTCTTGATGCCGCTTTCGGAAACGAGCAGCACGTCGTCTGGCACTTCCTCGGCAAGGCGCTCGGTGGTTTCCAGATCGACTTCGAAGGTTTTGAGGTTGCGGTTGTTCACGCCGATGAGGTCCGCGCCAAGTTCCAGCGCGCGCTCCATTTCGCGCAGGTCGTGGACTTCCACGAGCACATCGAGCATGAAGGACTTCGCCTCATCGTAGAGGCGGCGCAGGGTTTCGTCATCCAGCGCGGCGACGATCAGCAAAATGGCATCCGCCCCGGACACAGCCGCCTCGTGGATTTGCACCTCGTGGATGGTGAAATCCTTGCGCAAGAGCGGCGCGCTGGAGAATTTGGAAATTTGCGTGAGATAACTCAGCGAGCCTTGGAAATATTTTTCGTCGGTCAGGATGGACAAACAAGACGCTCCGCCGTCGATGTAGCGCTTGGCTTGGCGGACTGGGTCGAAATCCGGATCGATCAATCCCACGGAAGGCGACGCCTTTTTCACCTCTGCGATCACTCCCAAGCGGCCCGGCCCGCGGTCGATGGCGGCGCGGAATCCGCCGAAGTCGTTGCGTTGCAAGGCGGCGGCCCGCAACATGGCGGCGCGGGGCATGAGGGCTTCGACTTCCAGGTGCTTGGTGGCGATGATTTCTGCGAGCTTGTCGGACATGGCGTGCGGCAAAAGAAAAGCACAGCCCGGCGAATGAACACCGAAAATTTGTAAATTTTGGCTTGCCCACCATCCGCGCCGATGTAGAAAGCGCCCACGCGTTTCGCAACGCGGGCGTAGCTCAGTGGTAGAGCGCCACCTTGCCAAGGTGGATGTCGTGAGTTCGAATCTCATCGCCCGCTCCATTTTTTCCCTGTTTCTCCCAATCATTGGCGGCCTCGGCCGCCTTTTTTTATCATCCGCTTACCAGCCGAAGCTCCCATGTTTGTTTGGTCGAAACTCTCCGCCGTGAAATGGATGGACGCCTGGGAAGAGCGCTTTGCAGGAAATCCGAATCTCGTCATCGAGTATCTCAAGGGCGGCCAATCGATCCGTGTGCGGGTGTTTTGTGAAACCGAAAAAGCGGCGCTGGCCATTTCCAAACAATTCGGCGGCACAGTCCGCAAGGTGTCCGGAGCGGATTGGAACAAGCCCGTCGCCCCGCCGCGCCCGGTGAAGGTGCGGGATGTGTTTCTGCTGACCGCTGAGACCCAAAGCAAAGCGATCGCCACCATCCAGAAAGCCCACCCGAAGCGGCAAATCATTTCCATCCCGCCGGAAATGGCCTTCGGCACCGGCGACCACGCCACGACCTCCTCCTGTTTGCGAATGCTGGTGGACATCGGTCGCGAACGCAAAGGGACCGATTGGACGGTCGCCGATCTCGGCGCGGGCACCGGCGTGCTCGCCATCGCCGCCCGCAAGCTCGGCGCGGGAGAAACTTATGCCTGCGACTTCGATCCCTTCGCCGTCGCTGCTGCGGCGCGCAATGCGGTTCGCAATCAAACTCCTGATATCATTTGCAAAGAACAGGATGTCTTGAAATGGAAGCCGCGCAAAAAAGGCTATGATGTGGTGATGGCCAATATCTTTTCCACCGTGCTGATCCAGGCATGGCCCGTCATCGCCAAGTCGCTTGCTCCCGGCGGCGATTTGATTGTTTCCGGAATTCTATCCAGCCAGGCATGGGACGTCTTCACCGCCGCCGCCTCCAATGGCCTTGGTTTCACCAAAGTGATCACCAAAGGCAAATGGGTCACCGCACGCGGCGGGCATTTGCATGACTTGATCGCGGCGCAAAGTTGAGTGATATCATTTCTGGCAGGCCGGACACCAATACGTCGATCGCTGGCCGAGCACTTCATGGCGGATGGCTCTGCCGCAATTCCGACAGGGCTCACCTTTGCGTTCGTACACAAACAATCGCTGGCGAAAATAACCGGGCTCGCCATCGGAGTTAAGGAAATCCCGCAAGGTGGTGCCACCTTCCTCGATCGAGTCTGTTAGAACCGCGCGGATCGACTCCACCAGTTTCGCAAGCCGGGGTCGGGTGAGTTTTTTCGCCGGGGTGCGCGGTCGGATGCCCGCGCGGAACAAAGCTTCCGAGGCATAAATATTTCCCACACCCACCACCGTGCTTGCATCCATGATCACCAGCTTGATGGCCGCGCTGCGTTTCGCACAGGCGGCATGCAGGTGGGCCATGTGGAAATTTTCCTCCAGCGGCTCGGGCCCGAGATGGCTCAACAAGGGATGGCTCATCGGATCGCCGGTGAGTCTCAGCACGATGCCGAAGCGCCGTGGATCATGAAAACGCAGTTGTTTTCCATTGCCCAGCGAGATGCCGACGTGATCGTGCTTCTTCCATGGATCCGATGGCGAGATCACCCGCAGGCTGCCGGACATGCCGAGATGGATCAACACCTGGCTGCCATCATCAATTTCCAACAAGAGATACTTCGAGCGCCGCCTCACGCCCAGAATCGTCCGTCCTTCAATTTGATCGATATCATCAGAGATCGGCTGGCGCAGATCGCGGCGGCGGATGATTACTTCCATCACTTCCACCCCGGTCACGTGGGGTGAGATTCCGCGGCGGGTGGTTTCGACTTCGGGCAGTTCCGGCATGGTTCAAGAGATGGAAAATCAGTTAGGCTGCATCAACCCAGCACATAGTGACATGCGGCGATCACATGGCAGACACTGCCCCCGAGGACAAACAAATGCCAGATGGCGTGATTGAAGGGGAGACGATTCCATGCGAAGAAGATCACGCCCAAAGTATAGGCAAGTCCGCCTGCCGCAAGCCACACAATGCCTGCGACCGGCATTCCGCGGAACAGTGGACCTACGGCCAGCACGATGAGCCAACCCATTACGAGATAGAGCATCGTCGAGATCCAATGATCCTTTTTCCCCTTCCACAGTGTTTTCATCAACACACCGCCCAAGGCCATCGACCACACCGCACCAAACAAGGACCAGCCCCAGGGACCGCGCAGCGTGATGAGGGTGAATGGCGTATAGGACCCCGCGATGAGCAGATAGATGCAGGCGTGGTCCAGCGATTGGAAGCGCGCCTTCCACCGTGGTGATGTGAAAAAATGATAGAGCGTGGAGGACGAGTAGAGCAGGATGAGCGATGATCCAAACACCAGGGCGGAGACTGTCTGCAAAAGATCCCCGACCGATAGATATAACATCACACTGAGCGCCGCGATGGAAAAGACCACGCCGATGGCATGCGTGACGAGGCTGGCCACCTCTTCCCGATGGGTGTCGCACAAGTCAGAGCGTTGGGAATCGGGAATCAGCATGAAAACGTATTCCTCCATCGCGCAGGATGCACCGCTTGTCCAGCAGCGCTTTCAGTTCTGCAGGTAGGTTTTCGGACGATACAGCAAGGCGTAAGGGATGAATGCCACGGCCGTGCCAATCATCAGCCACGTGAAAAAGCGGAAATACGCCGCCCCTTGGAGCCTCGTCTGTCCGCCGGAGAATGCCGTGCGGGTAAAGGCGGATTGCTCGGCTGTGGCCTCTTCCTTGGTCTGGATGCCGAGCTCTTTTTTCCGACGTTCGAGCCATGGCTCAGCAGGGTGCAGCTTGTCCACCCACGATTCTTTGGCAGGAGCAGCCGCTTGTTTGAGGTCGATCATCACCCCCAGGTCCCACTGCGTGCCACTCTTTTGGTCCGGACCATCGCTCATCAGGCGCGCCCGCGCCGAGTTGAGAATTTGATAACGGATAGCCCCGCCCCATGGATCCTTGAATCGTGCGAGTTCCGCATTCACGAGATCCTCCTTGGGGAACTCACCCTGGTTCTCCGCCGTCATTCGTTCCACCAATGCGGCGGCTTCATCGAATGTGGACTTGCCTGGAATCTCCAGCTCCGTCGCCACTCCATCCTTGATGCGCTGGACGAGATCATCCGGCGTTCCTGTCACGCCATCAAGCCCCTTCAACACGACCGTCCTGGGATCCTTGCGCCAATCCGCGGGCATTTCCGCCAGCCTTTGTTCCAGTTGAACTGCTGCGGAGTCCGGGATCTGGATGAAATGATTCACTCCGGCGACGAAGAAGTTTCCTATGGCCACCGCGCCGAGATAGAAGCACATCAAGAGCGACTTCATCGTCTTGGGTGCCTGGGTATAAGCATATTCGAGCGCCACGATGGATACCATGACTTCGGCAGCTGTTAGAAGGGCGAAGGCGGCGATCTGCCAGATAATGCCCGGACGATCCCCTGCATCGATCCATTGCTGGATCAGCGCCACCAATGCGAACGAGCCGGACATGATGAACAAACCGAGCCCGATCTTCCTCAACGGAGTCAAACGCCACACACGGTCCATGGCCGGATAGACGAGATAAGCAAAGATCGGGATGAAGGTGATCACGAAGACCGAGTTGAGCGATTGGATCTGCGAGGGCAGCCATTCGAAACCGAGGAAATTCCGGTCCATGTCCTGGGATTGGAAAATCCAGGTCGATCCCGTTTGATCAAAGAGCGCCCAAAACATCGCCACAAACAGATAGAGCGGCAGCAGTTTGAACATGGCCGAGAGTCCTTCACGACTGAAGAATTCTTTTACAAACTTCATCCCGCCCGCCGGCACATGGATGAAACGATGGCGACCCATCCAGAACAAGAGCGTGGCGATCGCCATCAGCACACCCGGCACGCCGAAGGCCCAATGCGGCCCATACCACTCCATCAACCACGGTGTTAGAAGCATCGAAACAAAAGCGCCGATGTTGATGGAGAAATAGAACCAGTTGAAAATCTGCGGCAGCAGATGTGCGTTGCGTTCGCCGAATTGATCGCCAACGTGAGCGGAGACGCAGGGCTTGATGCCACCGGAGCCGAGCGCGATCAATCCGAGCCCGGCCATCAGCCAGGCGGAGGAATTTCCGAAAACCCCCATGCATGCCAGAGCCGCGTGACCCGCACAGTACACCAGCGAGAGCAGCATGATGGTTTTGTATTTCCCGAGGAAGATATCCGCCAGCAGCGCACCGAGAAACGGCATCAAATACACCGCGCCATTGAACAAATGCACCCGCGCCGTAGCCTCCGCTTCGTTCATCGAGCCCGTCCCGCCGGAATCCATCAGGTGGAGATACTGCACCATGAAAACGGCCAGCACCGCCTTCATCCCGTAAAACGAAAACCGCTCCGCCGCCTCGTTGCCGATGATGTGGGGCACTCCGGGCGGCATGCCCTCCAAGTCTGCGGGGGATGATCGATACGACATGCAAAAACCATGCGGAAGCCACCCGCGGAAACAAGCTTTACCTGATAGACGCCAAATTCCGCGCCGCCGCGCCGCACTATTTCTCGCCGTATTCCTCCTTGCCATCCGCACATTCTGAAACTTGGATCGGCCGTCCTTCGTTTGTAACCACCTCATGTCTTCCCCAATTCGAGTCCTCTGTGCGGGGGCCGGCCATATGGGCCGCTCACACGCGCTTGCCTACCACCGCCTTCCCGGTTTTGAAATCTGCGGCATCGTCACCCGCTCACCGGAAAGCCGCGCCGCCCTCAATGCCGAACTCGGCGGCGGCTACCCGGAATTCGGCGATTTCCTGGAGGCCCTGAAAATTTCCAAACCGGACGCGGTTTCCATCTCCACCTACCCGGACACCCATGCCGCCTATGCCGAGGCCGCATTCGATGCCGGCTGTCATGTGTTCATCGAAAAACCACTCGCGGAAACCGTCGCGGACGCCGAGCGCATCGTCGCCAAGGCCCGCGCGACGAACCGCAAGCTCGTCATCGGCTACATCCTCCGCCACCACCCGAGTTGGATCCGCTTCATCGAGCTCGCGCAGACCCTCGGCAAGCCGCTGGTCATGCGCATGAATCTCAACCAGCAGTCTTCCGGCGCGAATTGGAAAACCCACAAAAACCTCATCGCCTCCATCCCGCCCATCGTCGATTGCGGCGTGCACTACGTGGATGTGATGTGCCAGATGACCCGCTCCCGGCCGATCCGTGTTTCCGGCATCGGCGCGCGGCTCACCGAGGAATTGCCACCCGGAAAGGTCAACTACGGCGCCCTCCAAGTCACCTTCGAGGATGGCTCGGTCGGCTGGTATGAAGCCGGTTGGGGACCGATGATGAGCGAAGTCGCCTTCTTCGTAAAAGACGTGGTCGGCCCCAAAGGCTGCGTCTCCATCGTCGCGGAAAAAGCCGCCGCCGAAGGCCAGAGCGCGAATGTGGACGCCCACACGCAGACCCAGGCGCTGCGACTCCATCATGCGGAACTCGATGCCGATGGAAACTTCGCCAAGCGCGATGAAACCATCCGCCTTGATGACGAGCCCGACCACGACGGCCTCTGCTTCCGCGAGCAGGAGTTTTTCCTCAACGCCATCCTCAACGATACCGACCTCACCGACCACATGAACGATGCCATCTCCTCCATGCGCATCGTCGCCGCCGCAGATGAAAGTTTCCGCACCGGCAAAACCATCGATCTCTAACAACTCATGAAATCATTCTTTAACTCCCTCGCCATCATTCCACTCGTCTTCACCGTCTCCCACGCGGCGGATGTGCTGACCACCCGCCCGCTCTTCAATGGCAAGGACCTCAGCGGCTGGAAAGGCGAGGGCTATGTCGTCGAGGACGGTGCCATCGTTTCCACTCCGCAAGGACGCAATCTGATCACCGAGGAAATCTTTGCCAATTATGTGCTCGATTTCCAATTCAAGTTGTCACCCGGAGCCAACAACGGCCTTGGCATCCATTATCCCGGCACCGGCGATGCCGCTTACACCGGTATGGAAATCCAAGTCCTTGACAGCACCCATCCGAAATACAAGGACCTCAAGGACTATCAATTCCACGGCGGCCTCTACACCCTTGCCCCGGCCAAACAAGGCTTCCTCAAACCCGTCGGCGAGTGGAACCAACAACGCGTCACCGTCTATGGCCCATCGCTCAAGGTGGAACTCAATGGCGAGGTCATCCTCCAAGCCAATCTTGATGAGATTGCGGCAAAACACCCCCAACACCAAGGTGCCAAGCGCCGCGCGGGACACATCGGCTGGCTCGGTCACGGTGATCGCGTCGCCTTCCGCAATATCAACATCGGCGAACTCCCACCACCCGCCAACGAAGAAGCAGTGAAGGCCGCCGGTTTCACCAAGATCTTCGATGGCAAGACACTCACCGGCTGGAAAACCACACCCGACACCACCAACTGGAAGGCCATCCACGGCATCCTCAAACACGATGGCAAACCAGGCACCATCAAGGACCTGTGGAGTGAGAAGTCCTATGGAGATATCACATTGGTATTTCATTGGCGCTGGGCAGGCCGCGGACCCATGAAGTCACAACCCATCGTCATGCCCGATGGCACCGAGAATGGCCGTGCGGATGTCGAGGAACTCGACAGCGGCATCTACCTTCGCGGAAACTCCAAAAACCAGGTCAATCTCTGGAACTGGACCGTCGGATCCGGCGAGGTCTATGGCTACCGCACCGATGGAAAAATGCCCGCTGAAATCAAAGCCGGCGTCACCCCGAAAGCCAAGGCCGACCATCCGATCGGCGAGTGGAACAGCGCCCAGATCACGCTCAAGGGTGATCTTCTCACCGTGGCCATCAACGGCAAGGTCGTCATTCAGGAAGCGAAGTTGCCCGGTATCGCAGCCAGCGGACCCATCGGCTTCCAACACCACGGCGCAGCCATCGATTTCGCCAACATCTGGATCAAGGAACTCTAACAGAACTCCGGCTGGCGTCTCCGCGATGACGTAGTTCCTTCCGTGGGAAAATGGGGTAGCTTGCACACCTCCCCCCACGTTCATGAAATATCACCCCTCCCCCCGGGGTTCGAATCCACGCGGCATGTCGCTGCTCGAACTCACTGTTGTCATTTTGGTGCTGCTATCCCTCGTGGCTGTGCTTTTCATCGGCTCCCGTGCGTGGAAACGCTCTGGCGACCGCGCCGGATGCGTGCTTTCCCAGCGCAACATCCAGATGGCCACGCGCTCCTATCAGAATCTCTACGGCTACAACTACGGCGGCCGCCCCTACGCGGAAAACGGCACCCAGGACATCGCCCGCCATCTTTACGAAAAAGGTTACATCGAGCGCCGCCTCTTCGACCTCGCCACTGGCGTCACCACCTGCCCTTCCGGCGGCACTTACTCCTGCACCACTCCGGACATCTTCCCGCTCTCCGGCCAGTTGTTCATCCAGTGCTCGCTCTCGGACTCCGAGGGCCACATCCCCCAGGTTTACACCGATTGGTGAGCTGACGGCATTTGAGGATTCAGCAATTCACAACTTGGCAGATGGACCATTCCGGGTGATGGATGTCGCGGCACGATGAACTACCGCGAAGCGCTCGATTGGTTGTTTTCCACCCAGATGTTCGGGATCAAACTCGGACTCGATGGCGCACGCCGCCTGCTCAAGGAATTCCTCGCCTACCCGCCGCACAAAACCCAGGTCATCCACGTCGCCGGCACCAATGGCAAGGGCAGCACCTGCGCCATGATCGACAGCATCGCCCGCTCTTGCGGTCGCCGCACCGGGCTTTTCACCTCGCCCCACCTCATCGACTACCGCGAGCGCATCCAGGTCTCCGGCCAGCAAATTCCGGAAGACGCCTGCGCCGCCATGCTCAGCGAGTTGCGCGAAATCTGCGAACGCTTCGAAGATCATCCCACCTTTTTTGAAATCACCCTCGCCCTTGCAATGCGCTGGTTCCGCGAGCGGGAGTGCGAACTCATCATCCTCGAAACCGGCATGGGCGGCCGTCTGGATGCCACCACCGCCGTCCCCGCCGATGTCTGCGTGATTACGCCCATCGGACTCGATCACATGCAGTGGCTCGGCGACACCCTCGAAGCGATCGCCGCAGAAAAGGCCGGAATTTTCGTCACCGGAAAACCCGCCATTTCCTCCCCGCAGGAACCCGCCGCCCGATTTGTACTCGAAAAAGAAGCCAACGAAACCCGCGCACCGCTCAGCTTCATCGAGGAACCCCTGCTCGGCTACCCCATCGCCCTCGCCGGCGAGCACCAGCAATGGAATGCCGCCCTTGCCGTGCAAGCCCTCTACAAGGCCGGCCTGCAACTCAACAGCGACAGCGTGCGCCACGGACTTTCCAGCGTTTCCTGGCCTGGCCGCTTTGAGGAAATCACACCCGGCATCATCCTCGATGGTGCCCACAATCCGCACTCCGCCCAAGTCCTGGCCGATACCTGGAAATCCCGCTTCAAGGAAACCAAAGCCACCCTGCTATTCAGCGCCGTCGCCGCCAAAGACATCGCCGGCATCCTCGAAATCCTCGCCCCCCTCGCCTCGCGCATCCTCCTCTGCCCCGTCGATACCCCGCGCGCCGTCTCCGCCGAGGATCTTGCCACCCACCTCCCCCCCGGCAGCCCGCCCCACGAACTCTTCCCCACCTTCCAAGCCGCCCTCACCGCCGCCCAAGCATCTCAAGTTTCGAATCTGAAATCGGATATCTCAAATCAGAAATCCGTCCCCCCCATCCTCATCGCCGGTTCCCTCTTCCTCGTCGGCGAAGCCCGCGCCCACCTCACCGACACCGACTTCCAGTCCAGCACCCAGTGAGGCCCCGGGAGCGCTGAGCCCCAGCTCGGCGCGGGTAATACCCAGACCGGATCGTGGATAGAAGATCGTGTATAGTGGATAAGAGGTAACAGCCCACTCGCGAAGGGACTTCAAGGTTTGTGGGCGTCCTTGGGCTGGCGAAGCAACCCGAAGCGACCTCGCCCACAGTTTTCCCCGCCGCTGATGCTCACCTTCGTCGCCCGCCGCCGCCTGACCCTCCACTTTTCAGCATTTCAGAATCTCCGTATTTCAGCTTTTGCCTCAGAATCCCCCTCAACCCCAACCGCTTCCCGCTCACTATTTTGATGGTTAATGGCCTCCGGTTTCTAATCGTTGATTTGTCGCAACGAACCGCTTCCTCAATCAATCCGAAAACAAGACCAAACATCTCAATCTCTCGATCTTCCTCTCATCCATTCCCTATGTCTGCTGTATGGAGTAATCCAAACTCAGTATCCCCCCAAATGTTGCAATGCGCAGACTGGGACCAAGGAACTTCACCCCATTGTCCCGACATGGTCTCGGCGAATGAGAACAACTCGGACAGTTCCGGAGAAAGTGTATTGACCAGCCTTCAAACAAATTCATCATCAATTCCATGATTCAGGCGCAAAATACCCCCTCTGATGCGGACGAGTTGCTTCTCGATCTGCCTGAAGGCATCGACGAATCGGAAACTACCGACCCCGAAGGGATCATTTCAGACCCGTTCGATCCGACTCTGATTCGCGTCGAACGTTCGACACCTACCGTCGATCTCTTGACGCGTCGAATCGAGCATGGAGAGATCAATCTCGCGCCTGATTTTCAACGCAAAGGAGGAATTTGGACTGAAGACGCCAAAAGCCGACTCATTGAATCAATCCTAATTCGAATACCGCTTCCCGCCTTTTATGTTGACGCTACAGATGAAGATCGGTGGCTTGTCGTGGATGGCCTTCAACGTTTGACTACACTGAAAAGATTTGTCGTAGATAAAAGCCTTTCGCTTAGTGGTCTTGAATTTCTAGCGGATCTTAACGGCAAGACATTCGACGATCTCCCACGAAATCTGCAACGTCGAATACAAGAAACTGAAGTCATTGTATTCCTTATCCAGCCTGGTACACCAGCGGCAGTCAAATTCAACATTTTCAAGCGGATCAATACCGGTGGGCTGCCACTTTCCGCACAAGAGATTCGCAATGCGATCAACGGAGATCGAGTGCGCAATTTCATCAAAGGCCTAGTGGAGTCCAGTGCCTTCAAGATCGCAACTTCCAACTCAATTGGAGATAAGCGCATGGCAGACCGCGAATGCGCAACTAGGTTTGCAGCCTTTATGCTCACGCCCCCCGCAGGATACAGTGGAAAAGACTTCGATAACTTTCTTAACACTTCGATGAGTCTCATCGACGATCCATCGGCTATCTCTGATAATCAGATTCAAGAACTAGCGGCCAAGTTCGAGGCCGCCATGAACCGCTCTCGTCGCATTTTCGGTCGCTTCGCCTTCCGTAAATATTACGGCCCAAATTTTAGACTATCACCGATCAATAAAGCTTTGTTCGAATCCATGTCATGTGCTCTTGCTCGTCTTTCCAACGAGGAAGCCGCTTTCGTTGAGAGCAGGAAGTCCGAAGCGCTGGCCTCTTTTGCGACACTGAATAATGATCCCGATTTTCATGCAGCAATCTCTCAGGGAACTGGCGATCCAATCCGTGTTCGTCGTCGGTTTGCCCGAATGGAACAACTCTTTAAAAATCTCCTTGAATCATGATCGATCGTCTCGGCATTACCCACTTTAAATGTATTGACCAACTCGAAATTGGGCTCGCAGGAATCACTATGCTTGCTGGCCTCAACGGCATGGGAAAATCTACATGCATCCAGAGTCTTCTTCTACTCCACCAATCTGCAGTCGAACAGACCGAACCTATTTCTCAACTCGTCCGCAACGGCAAGTGGGTATCGCTCGGCACTCCTAAGGACCTTCTTTGGGAGGCCGCCGACGATGATCGCATCGGATTCACCCTTGAGTTTAGCACTGACACTTTTGGCACAGAGAGAATAGCTTGGGACTTCCTTCTCGATGCAAAACTTAACGAATTTGTTGGAACGATGACTCCGCAGGGAAGCCTACCTGATGGTTTAGGTATATTCACTGACAAACTACATTATCTGCGAGCCGACCGCATGGGGCCGCGAACTTCCTTACCGGTCTCAAATACAGAAGTCCGAATCCATCGCCAACTTGGCCGGGATGGTGAATATTCCGCTCATTACTTGAGTGAATTTGGAGAGGTGCCGATACGTAACGAGATTCTGCGGCATCCGGGTGCACGCTCATTGCAACTACGGCACCAGTTGGAAGCATGGCTGGGAGAGATCAGTCCCGGTGCCCGCCTCTACACCGAAGCATACCATTCGCTTGATCAGGTAAGCCTCGAGTA
>JALOTR010000384.1 GCA_025457805.1 Akkermansiaceae bacterium
CCCTTCAGCGCGAACTCCAACTCAAGGAGGACGCGGACGCCCCCATCTTCTTCTGGCCCTCGCGCCTGGATCCAGTGCAAAAGGGTCCGCAGCTTCTCACCGATATCCTCCATGAAATCGTGTCCGACTATTGGGACCGCGATCTCCAGGTCGTGGTGGTCGCCAATGGTCCGCACCAGCAATGGATCGAGAAAATCGTCGCGGCCTTCGATCTCCACGAGCGAGTGTCGATCGTGGACTTCGATGAAAGGCTCTCCCGTCTTGCCTATGCGGCTTCGGATTTCATGTTGATGCCTTCCTTGTTCGAACCCTGCGGGCTTCCGCAAATGACATCGCCCTTGTATGGCTCGCTGCCGGTTGTGCATTCCACCGGTGGGCTTTATGATACGATCCGGCCGCTCGATATCTCGAAATCCACGGGAAATGGTTTCCGCTTCGATCATTATGGACCGGAGGGTTTCCGCTGGGCCATCGATCAGGCGATGGAGTTCCATGCTCTGCCCTACGATATCCGCGAACGCGAAATACGCCGCATCATGCAGGAAAGCGCGCAGGAATTCAGCCACAAGGAAGTGGCTCGCCGTTACATCGAAATCTACGAGGAAATGCTCGAACGCCCACTCGTGGAAAAAGAATCCGGCGAAGTCATCAAGGCCATCGCCGAAAGCCTCGCGGAAGCGAAGGTGGATTGATCATTGTTTGGCCACATTCTTCTGCCAAAGCGCGGAGGGTGGCAACTCATGCGGACGGCAAATGATCATGCCCGCGTGCTTGGTGGACTGATTCAGATAATCGGTGATCGGGCGGTCGATGATTGTCATCCGGCCCTTGTCGCGATCCGAGGTGGCATGGGTGAAATAAGCGCGGCCATTGAGCCGCACGATCAATCCCACATGCGAAGTATAGCCGCTGTGCCAGTTGGTGGTGATGGCACAGATATCTCCATTTTGAAGGTAGTTTTCCACCGAACGGACTTTGGCTTTCGGAATATGATAGACGGGGAATTTCGATACCTGGGCTTCGATGCGTCCCATCGGTTCCACCAAAGCGGGATTGGAGCGAAGATAACGATAGTTTTTCCACTGCACCGTCATTTCACGGATTTCCCGTTGCAAGCGCACCGCGCCCGGCAGCCGTGGCGTGATGTTGGTGGCATAGCCGCGGCGTTGGTTGTCCGCGAAAACTTCCTCCAGATGATGCATGCGGCTCAGGTAGTTGCCGGTGCAGATGCCATTGCGGTAACGCTCGACTTCCACCATGTGAAGCATGTCCGCCGGTTTGTAAGGACCCGGCTTGTAGGTCAGCATGCGTGAGATCGCGAGGGCATTTTCATAATAGGTCCAGCAATCCATGCCCTTGAAATTCACCACCGGGGATTCGATGCGATCATCGACCTCCAAGGTATAGTTCACATATGGCGTGCCCACCATTTCCCTCGCCACCCGGATCGTGCGCTCGCCCAAGGGCAGCTTGCGCCAGTTTTCCCGCTCGGCCTTGGCGACGATGGCGTAAAACTTCGATTCCCCTTTGAAAACCACACTCATCGGCAAACGCGCCGGAGAGGGTGGGGGAACGGGCTTGGCGGCCATCGCCCCTCCCAGGCCGAGGCAGGTGACCGCACAGAAAATCGCAAGGGTGCTCAGTTGCATGGTTCCTCCATAGCCGAATTCGCCGCTCGGGGAAAGGCGAAGATTTCCGGAAATTTCAGTCCCGCCGCAATAGCTCCTCGAACACAAACCACTGGCTCCAATGCCGGCTCGCATTCTCAAACACCGCCCGCGCCCAGATTCCCGCCACCTCGTCCTCGTCGCCCCGCCTCCTTGCAGGCAGATCGATCGGCGGATGCACCGTCACCCGGTAGCGCCGCCAGCCATCCCGCGTGATGAACAGCGGATAACACGCTGCGCCCGTCGCCCGCGCCAGGAAAAGGGGCCCCTTCGGCAGTCGCATCCACAAGCCGGACGCCACTTCCACCTCCATCGGCGAGACATCGAACATCACCCGATCCCCCTGCACCGCCACGATGTTTCCTTCCGCCAGAAGCCGGGCGAGCTCCACTCCGAGCAAGTTGCCCTCGCGATTGAAAAGGGTCCTGAAACCCGGATACTTTTCCTCCTTGCGCCGAATTTCCTCCTCCCTCGCCCGTTGCGTTTCCGGCTCCCGCTCCGGGGCGCGCACGGTGTAAAGCGTGCGCTTGAACCTTGAGGCAAACACCGGTGCGGCGATGTCGTAATTTCCCATGTGGGCGGTGAGAACGATGCAGCCGTCCTTGCGGTCCGACAGCGCTTCCATGTGTTCCAGGCCCTCGATCGTCCAATCCAGCCCGCCCGTCCCGGTCTCGCTCCTCAAGGCATCCACGTAAGTCACCGCGAAATTCCAGAACACCTGCCAAGCCCCAAGCGTCGCCCGAAGTGGTCCCCATGCGGGAAACAAGGCCCGCAAATTCGTGGCCACCGCTCTCCGCTGCTTGGCGGCGATCCCGAAAAACAAGCCCGTCCAGCCAAGGATCAGCGCCGGTTCCAGAAACCACGGAGTGACGTGCAGGGAGCGGATCAGCAGCCGGGTCGGCAGATCGCCAAACACGCCCAGCCTCTCCTTCCATCGTGATTTTCCTGATGCCGCCAAGGGGTGGAAAGCAAACCCGTCTCACGCTCCGCTAGCAAGCCACGATGCCGCCAATCACGAAATCCCTGTGAAATCACTCTTCATTCAAGCCCGGAAACACGCGATCACGGAATGGGACAGCGGCCGGATTTGTGACAGGCTCTTCCTCGTAAGGGATAGCACAATTGCCCCCCCAAAGGGCCCAAGGGCGTCGGAACAAGGGATCCGACGCCCTTGGTTTTTTTACGCGGAAGGTCTGGAGGAGTTTTGGAAAAATGTTTAAATTTTCTAAAAATTTTACACTTTTCTCTTGCCGTGACCGAATGTTTATGACATCGGTTTTTCACAGCAAGTGAGTTATCCGTATCTGCGGATGATAAACCAAGCTGTCATTTCCATATTCCTGATGAGCGAGGCGTTCACTCATTGAAACTCCGGGGGGAGAATCAATGCAGTGCCAAGACCCATCCGGAATACTTTGGGGGGAATGTGCTACTAATAAAAAGAGGCGCGGACCGACAAACGGCCGCGCCTTTTTGCTGCTGTGTATTGGAAATCAACATGCTAAGTGGCGATTTTCACGGCAGATCAAACTCGCAGAGGAGTGGGCGGTGATCCGAAGCGATCGATTCAGACAAAACATTCAAACGTCCGATTGAATCGATATTTTGGGTGAAAAAGTAGTCAATTTCGTCAGTCGGCTTGTCGGCAGGGTGGGTGGCTCGGTCGCCCAGTTTGGGGATGGGCTTCCAGGTGCGGAACTCCTGCAGCGAGGCAGAATCCGGGCTGTCGTTGAAGTCACCGCAGAGAATCACAGGGGTAGTGATTTTTTGAAAAAGCCCGGAGAGCACCTTGGCCTGCTCCAGTCGCTGGGCGGGATTGAGATCGAGGTGGGTGGACACGATCCGGATCAACTTGCCGCCCACATCGATGCCTGCCTCGAAGGCGATCCGCGGTTCGCCCTTGCCCGGGAGGCGGTGCACCTGGTTTTCCTGGATCGGGTGCTTGGAAAGAATCGCCTGCCCGTAACCGCCACCGCCGAAGTCCATGGCTTTTCCGAAAACGCCCTTCATTCCGGTCAGCCGGGCCAGCTCCGCTGTTTGATCCACTTTTCCGGTGCGGCTCGTCGTTTGATCCACTTCCTGCAAGGCCACGACATCCGGCTTGGCGGCCAAAATCACGGCGGCAATGCGTGGGAGGTCCAGTTTTCCATCCAAGCCCTCGCCATGGTGGATATTCCAACACAGCACGCGCAGGGTGCTTTTGTTCTGGGGATTTGCCGGAAGCCTTGCTGGAACCAGACAGGCGGCGGACACGATCAAGACACTCAAGAGACGACGAGGAACCAAATTCACCCGCTCGGAAACGTCGCGAACAGAGAGGAATTTGCAGTCAATTCACGGAAACGCCTGCAAGTCAGCCTCAGCCCAAAAGCGGCGGTGCCATTTGCGAGCGTTCCGGAAACTCAGCCTTCCATCGGGCCAGCGCTGTCCGGATTTCCCCCGCATCCCGGGTCGGACTCAGCTCCCAGACCAACGGGCAATGGGGCGGGAAATGCTTCAGCAAGGGGGCATATTCCAGCGA
>JALOTR010000385.1 GCA_025457805.1 Akkermansiaceae bacterium
GCCACTGGTTCAAACTCAAACACACCTACGGCATCTACTTCCTCACACTTGAAAAATCCAACAGTGCTGCCGAGACCTGTTCCATCAACCTCGTCGATCCCAGCGACCCGAGAAACCAAGGCGTCCTATCCGATCATCTCGTGGCCACCTCCAACGGGGTGACCCTGCGGCGCGTCGTTTACACCAATCCCGAGGACGGAGTGACCTACACCTATCTCACCAACGACTACACCTTGCCCGCCCATCAAATCGTCCTGCTCTACAAACACCGCTGGGACATCGAGAAAATCTTCCACCAGTTCAAAAGCAAAATGCACGAGCGCAAATCGTGGGCCAGTTCGCAGCCAGCCAAACAGAGCCACGCGATCTTCGAGTGCCTTGCCCACAACCTTTTGATGCTCTTTGAACAACACCTCATCGATAGCGAAGGACTCAGCGATCAACTGGAGCAGAAAAAAGCGCAAGGCCGCGCCAAATCAAAAGCCTCGAGAGGTCCATCGGCGCGGCAACTCCGCCCCCTTAGGAACTTCATCAACATCGCCATCCAGAGAGCCACCCAGCGGACGCAACGATTCATCCGCTGGGTTCGAGTCTGGATCTACAAAGAGGCTCGCTGGAGCGCTGCTATCGCCCGCCTCGGCAAAGTCTGGGCCGGAACCTACTCATAGTTTTCCACACCCATCCATGTTGGTGGCGCAAGCAAGAGACTGATAAATGGCCCGTCCCTCTGTCATGGCCCGTCCCTCTGTCATGTTTTCTTTCTCTCGATATTGGTGGCGCAAGCAAGAGACTGATAAATGGCCCGTCCCTTTGTCACAGTGGATCGATTACAAGAGACAGAATTTATCAGAATTGTGCTTGCGGGGCGGGCGGTTCAAAACGGGATTTGCCCTGTGGCGGTGGATGGTTCAGAAAACGAGGCGCGGAAGATGAGTGCCGAAGTTTACAAGATCCGGATCCTGCTGGAGCGGGGGAAATACAAGGAGGCGGAAGCGCTGATCCGCCCCGGGTTGGCGGCGGAGCCGAATGATGCCGATCTGCATCTCCTGCTGGCGCGGTCCCTATTTCATCAGGACAAGCCCAAGGAGGCGGAAGCATCGGCCCGGGCGGCGATCGGGTTGATTCCGGATGAGGGATATCCCTATCAGGCGCTGGCGCAGGTGCTGCTGGGTTCCTCCAATCTGAAAGGGGCGGAGGAGGCAGTGAGGCAGGCGACTGCGCTGGATGGCGATTCTCCCAACTGTCGTGGGCTCCTTGCGCGGATCGCGGCGGAGCGCGACAAGTTCGAGGTCTGTCTGGAGCACGCGAAGGCGGGCTTGGAAATGGATCCGGACGACGATCTTTGCCGCTATTTCCGCGGCATTGCGCTGAGCCGTCTGGGTCGCCACGAAGAGGCGGACGAAGAGGCGCGGGGTTTGTTGAGGGACGATCCCGAGGATTCCTACAATCACAGTTGCCGCGGCTGGGTGTTGTTGGAACGCAATGCAATCGATGAGGCGAAACTGCATTTCCAGGAGGCTCTGCGGCTCGATCCGGAAAATGAAAACGCACGTTCCGGTCTGGTGAGAGCCATGCAGCAGGGGAATCCAGTGCTCGGATGGATGCTGAGGGCGGCGCTGTGGTTTGGTGAGCTTTCCCTGCCGAAGATGATTTTGGTCGGCTTGCTGGTGGTGAATGTGATCCCTGCCTTGTTGAAGGGCGATCATATCCCTCTGGCTGTCGAGATTGCCGGCAAGGTCTTCAAAACCGGCTTCATGGCGTTTGTTTTCACCTTGGTTGCAGCCTCCCCGCTCTTCAATGCGCTTTTGTTTTTCAGCCGGGATGGCCGCAGGGCTCTTGGGCCCTATGAGACGAGGGCGGTGAAATGGAGTGTGGGGCCCCTGCTTGCGGGCGTGGTCTTGCTGGTGATGTGGGTGGCGGGCGGAGGGAAATCGCTGCCGCTTGCAGCGATTGGCATGTTTTGCACGTCATCGCTGTTTTTCGATGGATTCTCCGTGCGGCATCCTTGGGTGCGGCGGCGAATGGTGATGGTGGCGTTTCTCGGTTTTGCCTTTGCGCTTTGGTTGCTCCTGGGGCCCACGTTCCTGCTGGGGCCCAAAATCGCGGAGTTTACCGCAGGGCTGAAAGATTTGGGCAAACCTGCAGCCGACGCCGAGATCAAACAACGATTGATGGCAGTGATCGAGTTGAAAAACCGGGCCTTCGTTTATCCCTGCCTCGTGTTCTATCTGGCCACATCGTTCGTGCAGCACTTGATTGCCGCGCTGGAAAGAAGGGCGCCGGACGAATCCGATTGAAGGGGCTTGGGTGTTGCCGGGATCGGTGCAAAATCACAGGAGACACAAAATCACAGGAGACAGAAAATATCAAAAACGTGCTTGCGTGGGTGAGCGGCGTTTTTAGCGGGGTGGGGGATCTGGGGAAGGTGGTCCAGGTCCCATTTGGGAGAGGTGCTCGCGGCCGTCACTCGGATGCGCCGAGGCCGATCAATTCGAGCAGGCGCTGGAGGTCATCGTCGCCGTAGTATTCGATCTCGATTTTCCCCTTCTTTGCGGAGTGCTGGATGGCGACGTGGGTGGCGAGGTGCTCGCGGAGGCGGTTGGCGATGGCGCGGATGTGGATGTCCACCTCGCGGGCCGGGGCTTTTTTGGGATCGCTGGAATCGCCGCCCTGGGAGGAGTTTTCGAGAAAGGACTGGGCGAGTTTTTCCGCGGCGCGGACGGTGAGTTGGCGGCGGATGACTTGGTCCGAGGCGAGGAGCTGGGTGTCCTGGTCCTTGATGGAAAGGATGGCCTTGGCGTGGCCGACGGTGAGACGGCCTTGGGCGACGAGCAATTGCACATCGCCGTGGAGATCGAGCAGGCGCATGGCATTGGCCACGCTGGCGCGGGATTTGCCGACGCGGCCGGCGATTTCATCCTGTTTGAGCGAAAATTCCTTGGCGAGGCGCACATAGCCTTTGGCCTCTTCCATGGGGTTGAGATCCTCGCGTTGGAGGTTCTCGATGAGGGCCATTTCCAGGACATCGCGATCGGATGCCTCGCGCTCGATGACGGGCACGGTGGCAAGCCCGAGCTTGCTGGAGGCGCGCCAACGTCGTTCGCCGGCGATGAGTTCGAGTTTGCCATTCACGGCCCGCACGATGAGCGGCTGGATGATGCCGTGCTGGCGGATGGATTCCACGAGGTCGTCCAGCGGAGATTCGCCGAATTGCAGGCGCGGTTGCAGCGGGCTGGGCACGACCATGTCGAGCGGCACATCGCGCACGCGCTTGAAGTCGTCCGGCGTGACCACCGCCTGCGGGACGGGGGTGGGTTCGCTTTTCCGGATGAGTGCTCCGAGTCCTTTTCCGAGTGCCTGTTTCGCCATGGGGGGGAGACCCTTATGCAAAGCCGCCGCCAATTCCAAGCGGATTTCCCGGAGAGTTTGTGAAGTGTGGATTTCCAGCGGTCCGGGTGCTTGACGCGGGGCGGATGCGGAGGCATCCATTGCCTCGTGAAACTGAATCTTGCCGCTTCCCTTTGCGCTTTGTTTGCCCTGTCCCTCGGCATGCTCGCAGCCCAACCGGCGGAGGCTCCGGTCCCGGCTGCCGGTGAGGCGGAGGTGATGAGTGATCCGGTGCCGCCGGAGGTGGTGGCATCCGCCGTGGCATCCGTGGGAAAACTCGGCGACGAGGTGGTGCTGGGGCGCTATCAGGCAGCGGTGGACCGCATGAATCCGCTGTGGAAGGAACGCACCGCCAAGCGGATGGGTGGAAAAGATGAGCTCGAGAAAAAATTAGCTGCGGTTGCGGCACAAATGGTGCAGCAGGGGATCAGCATGATTTCGTTCAAGCCACAAGGTCAGCCGCGTGTCTATCAGGTCTCGCCGACCAACCGCAAGGTGAAGGTCAACGGCGCGGAAGTGGACCGGCTGGTTTACGAAAAGTGGATGGTCTTCGTCCCCACCGTGACCAAGTTCCGCATCATGCAGAAGTAATGGAGTCCCTGTCATCGAAACATCCGCAGAAAACCGGCCTCGAAGGCGACTTTACAGGTTGCTTTTTTCCTACTAACATGTGGGGATAAATCGCATTGTAATCTCTAATTTATGAAGTTAAATTCATCGGTTCTTTCTGCCTCAGCAAGATTAAGCAACACGAAGGCGGGCACAAACAACCATGCAGGTCCGAGGCTGCATACACGCG
>JALOTR010000386.1 GCA_025457805.1 Akkermansiaceae bacterium
TTTCGATCGGTAGAAGAGGCGCAGGCACATCGGTGGCGATACCTAAATCGGTTGCGGCCCGGCCGGCACCGACATCGGAGATGCGAATGGTGCCTTGCAATCCGTCTGAATATTCAATCCTCAAGGTCCCGTTTTCCCGCTTGGACTTCATCAAGCTGCGCCGAGTGGAATGTGCCCGCC
This sequence comes from Akkermansiaceae bacterium, assembly GCA_025457805.1. Taxonomy (GTDB): domain Bacteria; phylum Verrucomicrobiota; class Verrucomicrobiia; order Verrucomicrobiales; family Akkermansiaceae; genus Luteolibacter. Next base: position 181 of record JALOTR010000386.1, read on the forward strand.
GATGCACCGGACGCCCTGCGCATCGGCAGCCTGCAAATCGATGCCGCGAAGCTTGCAGGTGGTTTGCCGGGTGATGCGCGGTTTCAACTTCCCGAAGCCGGCCGCATCGAGGCACCGCTATCCTTGTCATTTCCGGCGGCTGGTTCGATTTTGTTAGAAACCGATGGTTCGGACGATGGTGCCTCCACCCGCGCTCTCAATGCCATGGCGCTGCGCCTCATCGCATCCCATCCTCCGGGGCGTGCCTCCTTTGTATTCATCGATCCCGTGGGCCTCGGCAAGGATTTCGCCGGACTCATGCACCTTGCGGATTATGAGGAAACGCTGATTCATCATCGCATCTGGACGCAAAGCACCCACATCGAGGAACGTCTGGCCGAACTCAATGATCATATCGAAAAGGTCATCCAGATGTATCTCCGCAATGAATATGATAACATTGCCGACTACAATGCGCAGGCTGGAATGATTGCGGAGAAATACCGCTTTGTGGTGATCGCCGGATTTCCCTCGGCATTCAGTGATACCTCTGCTAAGCGTCTGCTCGCCATCGCCTCCAGCGGGGCGCGCTGCGGTGTGCATCTGTTGATCCAGCGCGATACCCGCCTGCCCATGCCCGATCCCGCTTTGTTGGATGAACTCCAGCGGAACTGCCTGCATGTCATCTATCAGAAATCAGCCTTCCATCTCGCGGGCAACCCGCCGGGCGCGGATCTGGTGTTGTTCGATGAAGCGCCTTCGCATCGCGACAGCATGGAACTCGTGCACCGCATCGGCCGGGCCAGTGTGGATTCGAACCGCGTGCAGGTGCCATTCAGCCAGATTGCACCACCGGCAGAAGAGATATGGAAATCGTCCACCAGCGAAGAACTCCGCGTGCCCATCGGCCGCACTGGTGCCCGCAAGTTGCAGATGCTCTGCATCGGCAAGGGCACACGCCAGCACGCCCTGGTCGCAGGCAAGACCGGCTCGGGGAAATCCACCCTGTTTCATGTCATCATCACCAACCTCGCCTTGTGGTGCTCGCCGGACGAAGTGGAGTTTTATCTGGTCGATTTCAAAAAAGGCGTGGAGTTCAAATGTTATGCCTCCAAGCGCCTGCCCCATGCCCGAGTGGTGGCCATCGAGAGCGACCGAGAATTTGCCCTCAGCGTGCTTCAACGTGTGGATGCGGAACTGAAACGCCGCGGTGAGTTGTTCCGCCAGGCCGGCGCGCAGGATGTGGCGGGTTACTTGCGAGCCACCCCGGGCGAAGTGATGCCTCGTTCGCTGTTGTTGATTGATGAGTTCCAGGAGTTTTTCACCGAGGACGATTCGGTCGCGCAGGAAGCCTCGTTGTTGTTGGATCGGATTGTCAGACAAGGCCGCGCCTTTGGCATTCATGTCATCCTAGGTTCCCAAACCCTCGGCGGTGCCTATACTTTGGCCCGCACCACGCTCGGCCAGATGGTCATCCGCATCGCGCTGCAATGCAATGAAACGGACGCGCATCTCATCATGGACGATGACAACCCCGCCCCGCGCATGCTGACCCGGCCGGGCGAGGGGATTTACAATGATCAGGCGGGCGCACTCGCCGCCAACAGCCCTTTTCAGATTGTCTGGTTGCCCGAGCAGGAACGCGATGCCTTGCTTGATGAAATCAATGCCCGCGCCGCCACCATCGCCAAACTTCCTCCACCGCCTGTCGTCTTCGAAGGCAATGCGCCTGCGGATCTTGCGGATAACATCGAGCTAGCTACTGCATGGAAATCCCAGCCCGCCACGCAGCCCAACACCGCGCGTGCCTGGCTCGGCGCGCCGAATTCCATCAAAGGTCCCACCGAAGCCGTGTTCCGCCGTCAAAGCGGCAATCACCTGCTTGTCGTTGGCCAATCCGCCGAGCGCTCCGCCTCCTTGTTGGGAGTTTCCTTGCTGTCGCTCGCCGCCCAATACCCGGCCGACAAAGCGGAGTTCATCATCCTCGATCCCCGCGCCGATGAAAACCAAACGGGCGGGGAAGGGGACTTGTTCCATCGCTTCGCCGCCATCCTGCCTCATCGCATCCGTTTCGGTGGGCCGAGGCAGACCGGGGAAATCATGACATCGCTCGCAGGGGAGTTATCATCCCGCGCCGAGACCGCCGGGCGGGATGCTCCGGCGATCTATGTCATCATTCATGATCTCCAGCGCTTCCGTTCGCTGCGGCCGGATGATGAGTTTTTGTTTTCCATGGACGATTCCGCTGCCGCCAGTCCGTCCAAGGTGTTTGCGGATCTGTTAGGTGAAGGCAGTTCCAGTGGCATTCATGTCATCGCCTCCACCGACACTTGGAACAACGTAAGCCGCTGGATTCCCCGCAAGTCGCTTGCGGAATTCGGCATGCGCGTGCTCTTCCAGATGAGCGCCAACGACTCCGCCAACTTGATCGATTCCCCGGCGGCCAGCACGCTTGGCCTGCACCGCGCCTTGTTCCACAACGAGCATCTCGGCACCCAGGAAACCTTCCGGCCCTACGCCACACCGGATTCGGCATGGATCGGGAAATTGGCCTCCGCAAACGACTGAGCCGCAAATCACGCGGAAAATGCGCAGGTTAGCGCAAGGAAAGCGGAGCCCTTTCGGACCTCGTGGTCTTCAATCGCGAGCGTGTCACACCCTTCCACCATCTCCCGACCCGTCGGCATGCCGTCGATGGATGAGGCATATGATTTCAACGATCGGCCGTTTCTTGTCTTCTGGGAAATCACCCGGTCCTGTGCTCTTGCCTGCTCGCATTGCCGGGCGGAGGCGATGGCGCGCAAGCATCCGGATGAACTGGATTTTGATGAGTCCCTGCGCCTCATTCAGCAGCTTGCCGAACTCAATCCGCCAATGCTCATCCTCACCGGTGGCGATCCGCTCATGCGCCGCGATGCGCTCGATCTCGTGCGCGCGGCGAGCCAAGCAGGCCTGCACGTCGGGCTGAGCCCCTCCGCCACTCCGCTGCTCATGCGGATGGATTTCACGAAACTCCGCGAAGCCGGTGTCCAGCGCATGTCGCTCAGCCTGGATGGCGCGACCCGCGAAACGCACGACGCATTCCGTGGGGTGAATGGGACTTTTGATCGCACCATCGAAGCCGTGCATCGTGCCCATGCCTCGGGTTTGAGTTTGCAAATCAATACCACTCTCACTCGCGGCAATCTGCACGAATATGAAGCCTTCAAGCAATTGATGTATGAACTCAAGCCCGCCATGTGGAGTGTGTTCCTGCTCGTTCCCACCGGGCGCGCCGGACTTGCGGATTTGCCGGCGGCGGATGACATCGAGCGCATCTTTGAAGACATGGCAGGCCTTGTCGGCAAGGCACCCTTCGCGGTGAAAACCACCGAAGGCCATCACTTCCGGCGTGTGGTCATGCAGAAAATGGGTGGCGGCGCATCCCGCCCGCGGCCCGGCATGAGATCGCCCCTCGGCATCCGCGATGGCCGGGGTGTCATGTTCATTTCCCACACCGGAGAAGTTTCTCCAAGCGGCTTCCTGCCGATGGTCTGCGACAATGTGAGGAACGCCCATCCGGCGGACATCTATCGCCATCATCCCTTGTTCGTTTCGCTGCGCGACAATGACGCTCTCGGTGGCAAGTGCGGTGTCTGTGAATTCCGCACGGTGTGTGGTGGTTCCCGTTCCCGTGCCTATGGCGTTTCCGGCGATCCTTTCGCCCAGGATCCCGCCTGCAGTTATATCCCCGCCGCTCTCCGTTGATTTCAACCCATATCTCCTGACTCATGATCAATCTCACCAAACTCTGGACCGGCGTCGCCCAACCAGCCTACAGCCTTCGTTATGGCCACGCCTCCGGGCACGCCGCCAATCATGCATCCACATCCGCAAGTTGCATGCCTGTCGCCGCCCGAACTCGCAAACCCATCACGGTGTGGAACATCACCCGCACCTGCAATCTCCGCTGCGTGCATTGTTATTCGGACTCCAATGCCATGCAGTATCCCGGCGAACTCAATTGGGGTGAAATGCA
>JALOTR010000387.1 GCA_025457805.1 Akkermansiaceae bacterium
CGCCCATGCCGGGCTTTGCGAAAAACTCATCTCTCAGGTCAAACGCCAGGAAGCCGAGGAAGCCAATCTCAAGGCCAAGGCCGCCGCCAACCTGCGCGCCGGAAACCAGCGACTCGCCGGTGAGATCGCCCTCGAACTCCAACGCATCCGCAAGGACCTCGCCGACAACCGCGCCCAGCTCGCCGATGCCGAGAAGACCTACAAGGAACTCACCATGTCGCGCGACATCGCGATCAAGACCGCCCGCGAGAAAATCGAGGCCCTGCGCAAGGACCTCGATGGCATGAAGATGAACAAAGCCCTCGCCGAGATGAATGAAATGGCCAGCGGCATGCTCACCACCATCGGCGGCTCCGGCGATACACTTGGCCGCCTCCACCAAATGGTCGAAGAGGAAAACACCAAAGCCGCCGGCCGCGCCCGCGTCGCACGCGACAGCATCGACACCTCCCGCTTCCAGGAAAAAGCCGCCGAACGCGAAGCCCTCGAAGACATCGCCCTCGCCGACCTCGCCGCCGAACTCGGCATGGCCGTCCCCGGCAACGAATCGCCCACGCCAAGCGGAGAAGTGAGGAAAGAGATGAATCCGCAGTGAGGAATGCCCGAAAGGGCCTGACATTCTCAATGTCCCAACGGGACCTACTTCGATAGCGAAGGGTGACCAACGGGAACCCTGGAAACCATCGTCCAAGGAATCCGCGCCCCAAAGGGGCGCACGTCAAGCGTCATCCATCATTCAATCCCACACATACCTTTCATCGTGCGATATCCCATATTTCGCAAGTAACCGAAGATACTCATCTTTGAATGAAATGGTTAAATGATGTTCTCTTTGATTTCCGATATATCGCATCACGCTTTCCTTGTGACCCGGACTAATGGAAAAGATGCCATATCCCGCCTGCCAATGAAAATCCTTCGGGCGGCATCCCTCCTGATGAATCCATCGCGAGGATCCGGCTTTGATTTCCTTCACCAGATCCGCCACCGTGATCGTCCTTGGGAGTGGGAAGAGAAGGTGAATATGATCTTCCACGGAGCCCGCCGCAAGCAAGTCTCCGCCGCAACGACGGACCACACCGCCGATATAGGAATGGAGATCGTCCCGCCAATCATCCTCAATCCAAGGATTGCGGTCTTTCGTGGAGAATACGAGATGCACCAGAATGTTGGACAATGATTGCGGCATGATTTCCCCATAGATAAATTCTGGTTTCGAATCAACCCGCGAAATGGGTGAACCATCCGTGCGCCCCCTTGGGGCGCGAATCATTGTTTCACCCTTTCCAGGGTTCCCGTTGGTCACCCTTCGCTATCGACGTGGGTCCCGTTGGGACTGTTTGGTGCTTTGGGGTTTCCTCTGGTGGTTTGGGATCGGATCTGACAATTTTCACGCATACGCATCCCCATGAGCGCTCCCAACCCCACCGATCTTCCACCCTGGGCCACTGAGATCATCGATCTCTATGAATCCGGTGCCTGCTCGCAGTTCATCCTGCATGGCAATGTCGATGATCGCCTGCTGCTGCCTGTCGCCGGTGGCGCGCCGCGATTGGTGGCTTTGGAAACATTCCTGCGCGACCGGCTTCTGGTGCGCTTCGATGTGGTGATCACTTATGATTTGGGAAATGGAATCCGCGTGGAAAAAGGTGGCGATCGTTTTGCCGAGTGGCCGCCCGCCGCCAAGGAAGCCACCTTGCCCAAGGCCCCACGCGAGGCCATCATTGTGTTGACTCATTATCTCCGTTTCTGCGCCAACATCGCCCGCTTGAAACCGGACAAAGCCATCCGCGTGGCAGTGATTGTTCGAAATGCTGGTCTCATCGTTCCCCCATCCGCCGGTGGAGCAAACTATGAACTCAGCGCCATCGCCAGCCAGCTCCGCGAGTGGGCTGCAGATACAACCATCGCCGAACAACATTGTGCGACGTTCCTTCTAACAGAAAATCTCAACGATCTCCACCCACTCGTGGCCCGCAATCCGCAGGCGTCCTGCATTTCACTCCCGCTTCCCCGCGAGGTGGAGTTACTGCCCGCGCTCCAGCACTTGGGAAATCTCTATCCGATCGCACTCCAGCCGTTTTCCGGAAATTTCTCCCCACCCGCTGCTGCCCTTGCAGGTGCCTCACTCGGTTCCATCGAGACCTTGCTCCAAACCCGCCAACACCACGGCAAGGCACTCACGCCCCAAGACCTTGTGGCGCTGAAAAAGGACCTCATCGAAAAAGACGCGCAGGGCCTCATCGAGTTCGTGAAATCCGATCGCAGTCTCGACGATCTGCACGGCCAGACCGCCATCAAAGAGTGGCTGCGCCAGGACATCGCGCTCTGGCAAGCGGGCGATCTCGCCGCGCTGCCGATGGGCTATCTCTTCTGTGGCCCGGTCGGCACGGGCAAGACCTTCATGGTCGAGTGCCTCGCCGGTGAAGCGGGCGTGCCGGTGGTGAAAATGAAAAATTTCCGCGACAAGTGGGTCGGCTCCACCGAGAGCAACTTGGAAAAAATCTTCCGGCTGTTAGATGCGTTGGGCCGCTGCATCGTGTTCGTCGATGAGGCCGATCAAGCGCTCGGCCGCCGCAGTGGGGATTCCGGCGATTCCGGCGTCTCGGGCCGCGTGTATGGCATGATGGCCGAGCGCATGAGCGACTCGCGCAACCGCGGCAAAATCCTCTGGGCGCTCGCCACCAGCCGGCCGGACCTTGTGGAAGTGGACCTCAAACGCCCCGGCCGCGTGGACGTGAAGATCCCGATTTTCCCGACCGCGACCCCCGAAGAAGGCTATCAACTCATCCGCGCCCTCGCCAAACGCCGGGGCGTCGCGCTCGAAAAAGACCTGCCCGAAACCTTCCGCGCCGCCATCCCCGACCTGCTCACGCCCGGCGCGGCGGAGGCCCTTTCGGTGAAACTCTACCGCTCGCTCAAAACCGGCTCCGCCACCCCGGAGGAGGCCCTGAGCGCCGCGCTGCGCGACTACCAGCCACCGGTCCCGCTCGCCGTGATCCACAGCCAGATCGCCCTCGCCGTCGCGGAAGCCACCGACCTCGCCTTCGTCCCCGAGCGCTTCCGGTCTCCCGTTTGAACCGCCAAGAGGCCAAGGAAAACCACGAACCTGAAGGGAAAGAGGGCCAACCACGGAATACTCGGAACACACGGAAAATCAGAAGATTGGAGAATCGATGAGATTCATTCGATGGAGGTATTCCTTCTTTTCCCAACCCTATTGCTTTCCGTGTATTCCGAGTTTTCCGTGCTTCTCATTTAGGCCCTTGGGATCGAAATCTTCCCTTGGCGAACTTGGCGCCTTGGCGTTTCCAAATCCCCTCATCCCGCCACGTCTCCGCCCTTGCGCGATCTCCGGAGGCAGTCTAAACACTCGCCGCCATGGCAGCCATCAACTCGAATTTCCTCAAACTCAAAGCCGGTTACCTCTTCCCCGAAATCGCCCGCCGCGTGCGGGTTTACACCGAAGAAAATCCCGACAAAGCCGCACGCATCATCCGTTGTGGCATCGGCGATGTCACCGAGCCGCTGCCCGCCGCCGTGGTCAAGGCGATGCACGAAGGCGTCGATGAAATGGCCGACCGCTCCACCTTCAAAGGCTACGGCCCGGAGCAAGGATACGAGTTCCTCCGCCAGGCCATCGTGGACAATCAATTCGCCGAGCTCGGGATCTCCGCCGATGAGGTTTTCATCTCCGACGGCTCGAAGTGCGATACCGGCAACATACTCGACATCTTCGGAAAAGGTAACGTCATCGCCATCACCGATCCTGTCTATCCGGTCTATGTCGATACCAACGTAATGGCAGGAAATACCGGCGACGCCGATGACAAAGGCGCTTACGAGGGGTTGCTCTATCTGCCCTGCAATGCATCTAACAACTTCGTCGCGGATGTCCCCGCGGAAAAGGCCGACCTCATTTATCTTTGTTTCCCTAACAACCCCACCGGAGCCGTCGCCACCCGCGCCCAGCTTGAAGCATGGGTGAAGTATGCCAAACAAAACGACGCCATCATCCTCCTCCACGGAATCATCCGGAGCTTGGGTGAGCAGAGGCAAGGCGTGGGACAGTGGTTACTGAACACGAAAGCGATCACCAGGCAGTGGGAGAACGACTTCGCCAGAGCCGTGATTAATCCTGCCGTGGCTTCGCTGGACCTGATGGGGG